>CAZFLF010000725.1:0-4323 GCA_964519825.1 uncultured Pirellulaceae bacterium
CGTTTGACGTACATGATTGAAGGTTCCTCGGGATAAAGAAACACAATGAGATCCCAACGTCGTGGTTTGAGGAATTTGGCAACGAGAAATCGGTCCGCGCTGAACACGCGATCGCTATGGTTTGTCGGTTGCGTGACATGAAAGTTCGATTCACAAATCATCAATGGCGGTTCGGGATACTCGGGAAGCGGTGTACAAAACGCGGAATTCCCACAATCGACGCATGTTCCTCGCCAATGATTTCCCAATAGGGTTGGTGCCATCGAATTCGTGGAGGCCGTAAATGCTTCGAATACGAACGGACGGAAGATGAATAGAAGAAACGGGACTACGATGGCTGACGTAGCAAGCGTCAAAAGCCAAGCCTTCAGCGAACTCAGGAATCCGGTATTAAAAACCCACATGATCACGCCGCATGGGATGAGCACTGCGGCAATAAGTACAGCAACCTGAAAAACGATTGCTGAAGTGGGCTCGGTTGGCGAAATAAGATTCGCGACGACAGCAAAGATGGATTGGAAAATGAGATTAAGACACGTCGCCAACGCCAATCGACGTGTCGAGACATCCTGAACCTTCGCCCAACGAAGTCCAATGCGAAGTAACAAGGCCCAGAGAACTGTCGTAGTCCCGAGCAAGCCGAGAAACAGAGTTATGACGAGAATTGTTGACAGCATTGGAACATCAGTTGCGACATTTCATGCTCACGTTTACCGGACCGAGGCGGACAGCTCCGGGATTGGGCGGCCGCCACCGGTTACGATAGATTGGGGGCGGCCTTGCGAGTCGGTCCACTGGGCGGCGAGGTCGATGCCTAAGTGACGGAAGACGGTGGCTCCCAGGTCGGCGGGCGTGACCGGCGCTTCTGTCACCTCGCCCCCTTTGGCATCTGTGCTGCCGACTACTTGGCCGCGGGCCAGGCCCCCTCCCGCCACGAGCATCGACATGCAGTTGGGCCAGTGGCTACGACCGCCTGTCGGCGTCACGACCGGCGTTCGACCGAACTCGCCCATCACCAGCACCAGCGTACTTTCCAGCAGATCTCGGGCTTCCAGGTCGCTGAGCAGCGCGAACACCGCCTGGTCCAGACGCGGCAAAAGCGGCTTCAGCCCCTTGATCAGTCCTCCCCAGATGACATCGTCGCCGTGGTTGTCGAAGAGGCCGAAAGTGCCGCTCACCGTTACAAACGTCACACCGGACTCGACCAGCCTCCGGGCCAGCAGAGTTCTCTCACCCAGGCTGTGGCGGCCGTAGGCATCGCGCACTTTGTCCGCCTCCAGGTCCAATCGGAATGCCTGCTGTGCCTTGCCTGAGAGGACGATTTCGAGGGCTCGCTGCTGGTAATGATCCAGTCGGCCCATCCGGTCACCGACGTCCAACTCGCGCTGCAGGCGGTCGAACTGCCGGCACAACTCCGCGTGCTCGTGAGCGCGAGCCACATTGACGCCTTTGGGCAAGGTCAGGCGACCCGCCATCTCGTCCCCTCGGATGGGCTCGCAGGCGGCACCCAGTGGACCGGCACCCAGGATGTCTGCGAGCCAAAGTGGCGGGTCGGCGAGCCCGACGAATGCCGGCAGCGCAGGGTCGTTCGCCCCACGGAATCGAGCGGCCACTGCGCCCATCGACGGGTGAGTCGCGTTCGTCGCTCCGATCATGGTGCGCTGGGCCAACGGATTACCCGCCTGCATTGGAGCGGGATAGTGGTCGGTGCTGGCTCGGCAATCGACGGATCGGACCAGTGCCAGGCGGTCCATAATGCTCGCCTGGAGGGGCAAGTGCTCACAGACTCGGACACCCGGCACTGTGGTGGCAATGGTCTCGAACGGGCCGCGGACCTCGCGGGGAGCTTCTGGCTTCGGATCCCACGTGTCGAGGTGACTCGGTCCACCCGACAACCAGATTAGGATCACCGCGTTGCGGTCCGAATCGCGCGGAGCGGCTCCCTGAGCCCGGCAGCGCAGCAAGTCCGGGAGTGACAGGCCTGCCAACCCGGCGAGTCCCGTCTGTAGAAACCTTCGCCGCGAGCCGAACCGGATCAGGTCGGATGCAGGCGGTTGCAGCAGGGCGCCGCCATGTTCCAAGCGGTGGCGGCTGTGTTGAGATAAGTGCCTCATGATCACCTCTTATCAAAGAAACTCGGCCAATTGCATTTCTCACGCAGGAACGCCATTGCCCCTTGGGCCGCCTGTTCCCAATCAGCTTTGCGGTAGATCTTGACCGACACAAAATGCGAGTAACCGACGTCGACGAGCGTCTGGAGCACGCTCTGGAAATCAAGGCCGCCGGTCCCGAACTGGCCTCCGTTGCTCTCGCACAAGTGAAGGTGGCGAATTCGTCGGCCGTGGAGCCGTATGGTTTCCAGGATGGAACGCTCTTCGATATTCATATGGATCGTGTCGAGCATGTAGCTCAGTCCCGGCGAGCCGACCCGTTCGACCATGGACGCAGCTTCCGCCGCCGTGTGATTGAAGCCCACCTGCAAGTGATTGACCGGTTCCAGCACAATCGTGGTGCTAAGTTCTACAGCGGCGTCTGCGACGGTTCGCAGGCACTCCGTGATCCGCCGGTTGGCCTCGGTCTCATCCGCCTCATCAGTCCGGAGTCCTTGCATCAGACCGACCACGAGCACGGACCCCAGCCGCGCGGCGTGGCCGGCGTATTCAATCAGCCGATCCACCGCCCGTTGTCGCACGTCTGTTCGTGGACTCGACAGGCACAAGCCTTCGTTGGCATACGACCAGCCAGAAAGCCAGGAAACTACCGGCAAACGGTGTCTGCGTGCCAGCTCAACCAACTCGTCAATCGGATAGGGCATGGGGTGGCTGGCGGTCAACTCGACGCCGTGATAACCGAGCGAGGCGAGTCGCCCCATCCGACGGTCCAGTTCACTCAGGTCTGGTACGGATTCGTAGAAAATAAAGCTCAGCTTCAAGGTGAGACCTCTAGAAACAGCAAAGTAAGAGGTACGTTAGAGGCGAATAGCTCGAACATAGTTGCTACAGATGCAAACTTCTGACAGCGCAAGAATAAAGGCCGCGAAGCCTTTGCTTCCTCTGTCAGTTTGAGCTCGTTTCCGCTTTGGTAGACCGCTTGATCAGTTCCATAATTTCGATCGGCACGGCGAGCACCACGGTATTGGAAGCCGTGGGGCCGAGGCCGTCGATGGTTTGGAGTGTGCGAAGCTGCATGGCACCGGGACTGACCAACATGGTGGCCGCGGCGGCCGCGAGATTCTCGGCGGCCAGCCGGTCCCCCTCCGCCTTCGTGATGGTCGCACGCTTCTCCCGCTCCGCGCCTGCCTGCCGCGACATGATCCGTTTGAGGTCCTCCGGCATATCGATGTCCATCAAACGAATCCCGATGACGTGCAGTCCCCAGTCCTTTGATTCCTGCTCCACCGCTTGCTCGACCAGTTTGCCGATCCGCTCCCGCTCCGACAGCAACTCGTCGAGCACCATTCCGCCCACCACGTCCCGTAACGCCGTTTGGGCCAAGAGCAAGATGCCACTGACGTAATCCTGAATCTTCAACACGGCATGTTCGACGTCGTCCACTTTGAAGAACAACGCACCGTTGATCGATACGGGCACGTTATCTCGGGTGATGGCTTCTTGACGCGGAATATCCAATGCCAAGACTCGGGTATCCACCATCCGCACCCGATCAATGATGGGAGCGATGATGAACAGTCCGGGTCCGCGGATGCCCTGAAACTCGCCAAGTCGCAACACGATGGCCCGTTCCCACTGGTTGGCGACTTTAACGGACGCGGCGAGGAGGCCCGCAAGTACCACGCCGACCACACCGATCGTAATGCCAAGCCCGACTTGCGTTTGTCCCACATAGATCGCCAGGCCCAAGCTGACCACAAGACAAATCAAGAATATGGCCAGCTCAACCAGGCTCGGCATGTTGGACTTGAGTTGACGCAACTCGCGCCCGAGATCTCGGGCCGACGTCTGCAAATCTTGCTGAGTGGGCATTGTTTCTCCAATGACTGTTTGAAAACACGAATTTTGGTAACAGTTTAGCCTTCAGAAGCTGTTGATGCTCGAAAGCCGCCCACTATTCTCTGTTTCCAAAGCTAAGGTGCCACAACCGAATTCTCTGGCTCCGGCAATCCCTAAGGAATTACCCCCGGCCATAGGTACGCCTGGACCATGACCAGCAGTCCCATCAGCACGGCAAGTGCCAGGCTGTGCCAGAACACGAATCGTAGGATGGCTCCTTCTTGGTTGTGCTGCTGCGTCGCGACCGCCGCGACGACGATGCTCTGGGCGTCAATCATCTTGCCCATGACGCCGCCCGTGCTGTTGGCCGCCG
>CAZFLF010000726.1:0-4322 GCA_964519825.1 uncultured Pirellulaceae bacterium
GCTAAGCTCCGCCTGACGGGAACCGATTTCCTCCAAGCGATTCCTTAGCGGAACAGCTGCGGCGAGTTCCGCTTGTACTCGCGACCATTGCTGATCGTCCGTGATATCACGATATGCATTGGACCGGCGCCATAGAATTTTCCCGTCACGCAGTTGTAGACACAGCAAATCGAACGGCTCGGAACATACGAACAACCGTTCGCCAACAATGATAGGCTGCGAATTGCTGCGTGCCGGCATCATGGTTGCCCAGACGACATTGGTATCTCGGGACCAGTTCAAGGGCGGGTGGGCGCTCACCGAGACGCCGGTTCCATCGCCGCGCCAGCCGGCTGTTGTTTGCGCCCAGGCCGTGGTAGCAGCCAAACATAACGTGATGCTCAACGCGGCAGACTGTGACTTCATGTGACGGCCCCTGGTTCCGGCGACGGTCTCATCGGACCGTGACCGCGCGTGTTTCGTGGATTGATTTGATATGGTGATCACGGTTTGACTTTCGATGTGGGAGCAGGCTTCTTGTCGTTGACGGCAGGCTCAAGGGGAATGTGCGCGGACGTGAACAACGCATAGGGTTCCTTCGACAGATCCAGCGGCTTGGCGATTGTCGGAACCGACCAGACATTCGTGTCGCGAAACGTGACTCGCAGCGCGTCGCCATTCATGCGCGCGAGACCGAAGTGCCAGCTCGCGTCGTCGTTCGCCGTGGCCGCCTCCAACAGCACGAACACTTCCGGATCGGTCCCTTCGACGAATGCGAATAGAGCACCATCCAAGTAAGTCGCCTTCGCGTTGGCGGCCGGGTATCGAAAGATCGGTTGCGTGAGCAACCGGAGCTGCCGCTTCACTCCCGATTCATTGCCGCGCGTGTCTGCGAGATGTGCGACGAAGTCACCGGCGAGCCGCCGCATCTGCACGAGCCTCGCCGCCGGTGTCTTCGCTGGAGCAGCGGTATTCGCGAGCGGTTTGAGTGTCAGCCCCGGTTTCTCCGAGTTCCAAAAACGAACGTCGCCGACTCGTCCCGTCACACGCCCCTCGGCGAGCGAAGTGGTTTCCAACGTGCGGCCCCAATCGGGTGAGAACCAGCGATACCAACTCGCGACCACCGCCGGCCGGCCGTTGTCCGTCCAGACATAAACCTCGCCAAAGGCTGTGCCTACCGTCGGATTCGTCCAGTGCAGAATCGGTTCCGGATGCAACACAAGTTTCGTGTTGCCGGCCTCTCCCACATGGAACTCGCATCGTCCGGCGAACTCCTTCGCCGCGGCAGCAACGGAAGCTCGAAGTGCTTCGTCGTTGGCCTCATTCAAATCCTTCGCCTTCTCGGAAGCGAGTTGGTTCGGCAGGATCGACAGCAGCAAAATCAAGAGTGGTTGCATGGCGTCTGCACTCCAAAGGGTTTGTGGTCATTTCGACGGAGTTGAGTTGATGGTGTTCGCCTGCTTCGTATTTGCGAACGGACTGTGACCGCGCGTGTTTCGTGCGGTTTCATGCCTGAGATTCGACGACGTCACTAGATCAACGCGGCAATCGGCTTTCCGTACGGGAGTATCGGCACGGGACGACCGGCGAAGTTCAAAAACTCGCGGCGGTAGTCGATTCCGAGATGGCGATACACCGTTGCGAGCAAGTCTTGCGGAGAAACCGGGTCGTACGTCGGGTATTCTGACTTCGAATTCGTCGCCCCGACAATCTGCCCCATCCGCAACCCGCCCCCGGCAATCAGCGCGCTGAACGCGTTCGGCCAATGATCTCGGCCCACTCCTGGTTGATCAGAGAAATTCTTCGACGCGTACGTGACGCGCGGCGTGCGACCGAATTCCCCGCAGGCGATCACGAGCACGTTTCGGTCGAGCCCGCGGTCTTGCAAGTCCGTGATTAGCGCCGTCAGCCCTTGGTCCATCTGCGGCAGCCGTTCGCGTTGCGCGAAGTCGAGATGAAATGCGCCGGCGTGGTCATCCCAACTGAAGTGTTTGGTGGTGTCGTTTGGCGCGGTCGCGTCAATGTTGACCACCGCGACCCCGGCTTGCGCGAGCCGGCGGGCTAACAGACAGCTCTGTCCCCAGCGGTGCCGCCCGTATGTGTCGCGAAGCTTGTCGTCCTCCTGGCTTAGATCGAATGCACTTGCAACTTTGGTACTTGTCAGGATCGTGAACGCTCGGCGGCTAAATTCATCCAGCGCATCCGCATCACGATTTAGGCCCCGGCGGAAATGGTCGAACTGAAACAACAGGTTCTTGCGATCGTCCAGCCGGCCGTTATTGAGCCCGGTGGCCACGGTCAGGTTCTGCGGCGCAAAGTCGGACTTCGACGGATCGCCGGTCTCGAACGCTTTGTGCGAAGCGCTGAGATAGCCGGGGTTGGTCATGAACGGAGCCTTCTGGACGCCGACATATTGCGGCAATCCATCGCTGCGCGCTCCGCGGATACGGCTGGCGATCATGCCAAAATCGGGATGTTCTGATCGCGCTTGGGAAGTCGGATCAGGTATGGTCGGCGTCTTGCCGGTCAGTATCTCGATGCTGCCGTCATTGTGCGCCGACATTTTGTGATGCAGCGAGCGGATGATCGAGAACTTGTCCGCGATTTTCGACTGCCGAGGCATATACTCACAGATTTCGATACCGGGCACATTTGTGCGGATTGGATGCAGCGGCCCGCGATACTCGGACGGCGCTTCCGGCTTCATGTCGTAGGTCTCAAGCTGGCTCGGCCCGCCCCACATCCAAAACAAGATGACCGACGCTTCCGAACGCGGATTGCCCGCTTCGGCCTGGCTCCGTACTAATTCCGGCAACGTCAAACCGCCAAGCGCGAGGGTGCCCGCTCGCAAGAACTCGCGTCGCCGCAAAGGACCGGCGCAGATTCGCGTTGCCATCAGGAGTGTCTCCGCTACTTAAATGGGAATCAAACCTAATATCGCTTTGGCCTGTGCCAAGTGCAACGGATCTTGCGTTTCAATCATTCAAAGCAAATTCAACGGCCATGATCCACTCGAGTGCGATTGCCGTGTCCAACTGCCCCGCGGATTGCCCGTCGTCCACAGCCAATTGGAAGAACGCCTTGCACTACTTCGCCGATGCAAATCCCACCCTGCCTCATTCCACTACCTATAATCAATTGGATTGCAAGCATTTCTGGAGGAACGGGATGGTCACTCCGACCGCATCGATTGCCGATCACAACAACATGGGCTGGCGGTTCGACAACACTTACTCGCGGCTGCCGGACGTCCTCTTCGCCCTGGCCAGGCCGGTCACGGTGCGAGCGCCCCGGGTGTCGATTCTGAACCACCGGCTGGCGGTCGAACTCGGCCTTAACCTCGGCGTGATGTCACCGGAAGCCGCCGCGCACTTGTTCGCGGGCCAAGAACTGCCGGAGGGTTGCCGACCGATCGCCCAGGCGTACGCTGGACACCAGTTCGGCAGTTTCACAATGCTCGGTGACGGCCGCGCCATCCTCTTGGGTGAACACCGGACGGCGTCCGGACGGCTCGTCGACATCCAATTGAAGGGGGCGGGGCAGACACGATTCTCGCGCCGCGGAGATGGCCTCGCCGCCCTGGGCCCAATGCTTCGCGAGTACGTCATCAGCGAAGCCATATCAGCCCTCGGGATCCCCACCACGCGGAGTCTCGCAGTCGTCACCACTGGCGAACCAGTCTACCGAGCGTCCGCATTGAGAGGAGCAATCCTGACCCGCGTGGCCGCCAGTCACATTCGGGTCGGAACGTTTGAGTACTTGGCCGCCCGTCAAGACATATCGAACCTGCGGGTGCTGGCCGACTACGCGATCGACCGTCATTACCCGGACCTGGTTGATGCCCCGCGAAAGTACCTGGAGTTCTTCCGCGCGGTCACGGACCGCCAAGCCTCGCTTATCGCCCGGTGGCAACTCGTCGGGTTCATCCACGGGGTGATGAACACCGACAACATGGCAATCTCCGGGGAGACGATTGATTATGGCCCGTGTGCCTTCATGAACGCCTACCACCCGGACACCGTGTTCAGTTCGATCGACCATGCCGGCCGCTACGCCTACAGCAATCAACCCACGATCGCGCAGTGGAACCTAGCCCGCTTTGCCGAGACCCTGTTGCCGCTCTTGGATTCCGATCAGGAGAAGGCGATTCCCATCGCCTCGGAGGTTCTCGGCGAATATCCCGCCCTGTTCGAGCGGTACTGGCTCACCGGGATGCGGAAGAAGCTGGGGCTACAGACGGCCGAGGCCGACGACGTCGAGTTGGTTCAGTCGCTGCTCGACTGGATGCAGAAATCCCAGGCCGATTTCACCAACACGTTCCGCGACCTGTCGTCGGAGGAGCC
>CAZFLF010000727.1:0-4311 GCA_964519825.1 uncultured Pirellulaceae bacterium
GAGTGTCGGTAGACAAAAAACTCTCAAGCTCTTCGGGTTACGGGTCACAAATCGACAGTTGCAATACACGACTCAATAGACGCAGTCACCGCTGCGGGGCAGCCGTGGACTGGTGACACAGAAAAAACCTTTAGGTTCGCCAGGAGAAGAAGGTAGCCACTCCCGTATTCAGGTGCGCCTCGCGTTTCCAAAACCGATCGTGTTTGCATTAGGCACCTCGAGCGCCCGCGACTTTCGCTAATAGCTCTTCGCCGCTCATGCGGAAGGCGGCGTTGTGGGGACAGGCGAAGACGCAGCTGACCTGGTCGTGCGGGCCGACCACGTGGTGGCATAGATCGCAAGTTGTGGCACGCTGTTGCACGACCGCGATGGAACGGTGTGGGTTGGCCGGATCGGGGCGTGACTCTTCCATGCCATGCATGTTGATGTTGCCATAAGGGCAATTGTTCACGCACAGACCGCAGCCGATGCAGTGACTTTCAATCGTGATCTCCTTACGCTCGCCGTCGCGATGGATGGCGTCCACCGGGCACCCAACCAGGCAATACGGATCGCTACACGATCGACAGGCGCTGGCGACCAGCCATTTGTCGAAGCGGAGCCCATCGCGGATCAAGCGTGTTACGCCTTGATGTGTGTCCGCGCAAGCCTTACTGCATTCGTCGCAACGCGTGCAGGATTCCAGATCGAGTACCAACAGCTGCTGACCATTGAACAGCCCCTGTTCGGTGAACGGCTGCAAATGCTGACTGCGAACGGTCATCGACGGGCCAGGCTGACTCTCACGCGCCAGTAGACCGTGAGCGATGGCCGCAAAGCGTTCTTGGAGTTTGGCGAATCGCCGCAGCATTTCCTGGAAGTCCGCCTTGGCGATTCGCACTAGTTCCACATCGTCGAGCGCCGCGCACGTAGCGGTGCGGCGGTTACGAAGCGACTCCGGAATCAACGCTGCGAGCTGCGGTAGTTCGGCCACGAGGCCAATCTCGCCGAAATGCTTGTTCGGGCCGAGATAGTTCAGCACCTGTTCGCGGCCCGCCGACGTCTGCGTGAACTTCACGTAGCCCAGACGCACCATGTAAAACGCATCCGCCGGTTCCCCATGACGGAAAATCACCTGGCCGGGGTCGACGCGCACGAGTTTGACTTTGTCGCGCAAAAACTCCCGACATTGATCTCGTTCATCCGTCGTCAGATCCGCAAAAAAAGAGACGGTGTCCAACTGTGCCCGCAAGGCTCGCTGGCGGTACACGCGGTCCAGCACTTCGCGAGCTTTCGGGTTGCGCTGCAGCGCGAATAGGACGTTGCGACGGACCTCGAACACTTCGCCTTCGGTCAGCGCGATGACCGTGGCAGTACGCGGAAAATGGCTCAGACAAGTCATTTCGCCGAGTATCACGTCCACGGCGGTCGAAATGTCGATTGGTTCGCCCAACTCGGCGATCAGCATCGCGTCGCGATCCCCCCCGCTGACCAGTTTCTTGAGTCGCCCCAGCCACCCGCTTTCCCCGGCACGCCGGGCTCCCACGCGCGGATCGCGAGCATAGATGCCGAAGCGGCCGGAATTCAGGAGGAACGCCGTCGAGCCATAGTCTCCCAGTCGGCACAGTTCATCCCCCGGCTTCACGCGTCGCCGTACGATCGAGCTTTCGTTCCACTGGCGAAACCGGTACGGCAAGGCACCCAGCAGCGGGTGGTTTTCGAGCTCCGCGGCCGAGACCGCCGAGTTGCCCGGCTGCCGCACCAATTCTTCCCACCATTCGGAAGTGACGGGCTGGCGAAAGGTGAGCGCGTTCGTCGGACAAGACAACATACACTCGCCGCACGACACGCAGGACGATTGCCCCATGGGATCGTTCAGATCAAAACCGATCCGCGTCGTGTACCCCTTGCCCGTGCGCCCGATCACGAAATTATGTTTCACATCGTTGCACGAGCGCGAACAACGATCGCATAGGATGCAGGCGTTGTGGTCGATCGCGATCAGCTGCGAGGAATCGTCGCGCGGATAGGCCAGCGGCGTACGGGGAGCAAAGCGCGAACCATCCATGCCGAGTGTCGGGCCAAGCCGCTGCACGAGGCGCTCGAGATCGCTGGACCGCGTCGAGTCCGATGTGCTCGTTGGTGTCGCAGCGGAGTTCGGCAGATGATCGGCGGCCAACAGTTCGAGCAGCACCTTGACGGCACTCTGCACACGACCGGCGGCCTTGTCGTTGTTCCGCGACTCTAACGTGTAGACGATCATCCCCGGTTCCACCGGCTGCACACAGGCGGGGACAAGCTTGCCGCTGGCGACCTCGCGCATCTTTCCCGGATTGTTGCGATCTGCTTCCATCCGTCCCACCTCGACGGAGCAAACGCGGCAAACCCCCACCGGGCGCAGGTGTTCCGCGTGGCATAACGTGGGAATCGGCAGCGGTGCCGACGGATTGTCGCGGCGAAAAAGTGCGACAGCGGCGTCTAGAATCGTGGTCTTGCGCGGCACCGTGCGGCCATCGGCGTCGTTGACCAGATTACCCTGGGCGTCGGTCGAAGGAACGGCACGCGGGACTTGCACTACCTGACCGTCGATCGTGACGGAGACGATCTCGTCGTAATCGTTGGCAGTAGCCTCAACGACCCGGATCAGTTGTCCGTTCATGTCGCGGGCGAAAAACCCCTCTTCGTCCCAGAGGTGAGTCACTTCGTCAAAAAATGTGTTGTCGGCCATGAGGTTACTCCCCGCCGCTAGTCTCAAGACGAACTCGTTTATCCGCACGCCTGCAGCTTGCAGTTATTGAGTCCCGTATTGTAAAAAACGTTCGCAGTTCGCCAGCCATCGTAACCCGAAGCGTAAGCGAGGGTTCTGCCTCGCTAACGCCTCGGGTTACGGGTCACAAATCGACTGTAGCAATACAAGATTCAATACACGATTCTGGCTCCCCATAATTCTGTTATTCCTGATTTTGCAAATACCGCCTTACGTCGTCGTCAAAATGCGTCAGCAGCGTCGTCAGCGGGTTCGCGGCCACCGTGCCCAGTCCGCAAATCGCGGTTTGGCGCATGATCACCGCCAGTTCCACGACTCGACCATCCTTTTGTTTCAGGTCTTCGATCGCCGCCGCATCGAGCTGCTTTGCGTGGAGCGCGGTGGCGATTTCAGCCAGCTTGGTGGAACCGATTCGACAGGGAACGCACTTGCCACACGACTCTTGCCGATAAAACTCCGAGCACACCTGCGCCTGTTCGACCAGGTCTGCGTCTTCGCTATAGACTACGATCCCTCCCCCGAGCATCAAATTCCATTTGCGGAACAGGGCGATGTCCAGCTCCAGATCGCGAACGTTCACCTCGGTCGCATTGGGCGGCAGGCGTTCTTTGATCCCGGGCGGAAACGATGACAGTGGAAGCGTTGCGGGTAGAAAGCCGCCGGACGGCCCCGACAACGCGACCGCTTTCAGTTTTTGTCCGTTGCGCATGCCACCAGCATGATCGTCGATCAGCGCACCTAGCGTAATCCCGATTGGAACCTCGTACACGCCGGGTCGAGCCACGTCGCCCGAGATCGAAAAGAAGCGTGCCCCCTTGAACTGTGACGCTGCACCTTGCCGAGCATACCATTGACCCTCTTCCCGCAGCACAATCGATGGCACCCAGGCGAGAGTCTCGACGTTGTTCAGCAGGGTGGGCATATCCCACAGGCCATTGGTTTGCAATTCCGGTGGCCGGTTGCGCGGTTCGGCCCGCTGGTCTTCGATGGCTTGAATCAGCGCCGTTTGTTCTCCACAAATGTAGCCACCCGGACTGACAAAGACTTCCACTGGAAACGAGATCCCCGAACCAAGAATGTTGTCGCCGCAAACTCCCAATCGCCGCGCGGTCGCGATTTCACGTTCCATTGCGTTGATCTGCTCTTCGTACTCATGGCGAATGTAGATATATCCGCGCGTCGCTCCCAGTAACAATCCGGCGAGAAGTACCCCTTCGAGCACCAGGTACGGCGTGCGGAGCAGCAACTCCCGATCCTTGAACGTGGCCGGTTCGCTCTCGTCCCCATTGCACACGACGTACTTTTGCGCGCCTTGAGCCTCGCGCACTTCGGACCATTTCTTGTAGGTCCGGCCTCCCGCGCCGCCCATCCCCAAGAGTCCCGCAGTTTCCAGCGCGTTGACGATCCGGTCGCACGCAGCTCGTCGTTGTTCGGCGGTTTGGCAACTCGCGATATACTGTCGCACGGACTCGTACCGTTGCTCGCTGGGCCGTCCCGCATACACGTTGATCTGCCATTGCTCTGGATCGACTGCCGCGTAATCCCAGTCGGAATCGTGCGGAACT
>CAZFLF010000728.1:0-4307 GCA_964519825.1 uncultured Pirellulaceae bacterium
GGTGTGCAATTAGAAATATCGCCTAGGAACATTTCTGCAAGTACATTCCTCCGATTATGAATGCCACGGTCAACCCGGCGGCTATGACGATGTCGGCCGGCACTCCAGATGAACCGCGGCGCCTTCCCGGGCGGACGCGCACAGGGCTGCGAGAGTGGCCACGTTTCCGCGACTATCCGACAAGGGAACCACGGGCTCGGCGCCATCCAGGATCGAAGCGACCATGGCTTCAATCTCGTTTTCGTACGCGTTGACGTTGTCGTACGTCACGAGCTCTTCTTCGACAGTTGAGGGGGAATCACCAAAGGTCCCGGATGCGTGGTTACCGCCGCTGCGCCAGATCCGGATTTCCGACGACACGCCGACTTTGTTCAAATACGGCAGGTCAAGCGCAATTCTACCGGAGCTGCCGAGAAGATCGACGTGGGCATAGGGCGCGGTCTGAAAGCTGGAGAAGAACTGCGCCCAGGTGCCGCTCGCAAACCGCAGGTGGCCGGCGAAGCTTAAATCGACTCCCCCCTGGTCATCGTGTCGCCAGCCATGGACCTCGATCGGCTCGGCACGCAGCATGGTCCGCATAAAGCTGACTGGGTAGCTGCCCAGATCCCAGATCGATCCTCCTCCGAGAGCCGGATCGAGACGAATATCACCGAGCTTGTCGAGATTGAAACTGAACAAGCCCCGGATCAGTCGGACGTCGCCAATGATCCCTGCGGCCAGTCGCTTTTGGAGCTCCAGCGTCTGCGGGTGATAACGCATCATGACCGCTTCTTGCAGAACGATGCCTTGCTTCCGCGCCACGTCCGCCATTTCGTCCACCTCGGCAACCGAAGTGGCGAGAGGCTTTTCGCAAAGGACGTGCTTGCCCGCGCGGGCTGCTGCGACGGTCCACTGGCAGTGCAGCGCGTTGGGGAGAGAAATGTAAACCGCGTCGACCTCCCGATCCGCCAGCAGCGCTTCGTAACTTGAGTGCGAGCGCGGGATGTTCCACGTCGAGGCATATCGTTCCGCCTTTTCCGATCCCCCTTGGCTGGCGACGGCGATGAGCTCGCTGCGCTGGGCAGCTCGAATGGCAGGAATAATGCGCTCGTTGATTCGCGCGGTACTCAGTAAACCCCAGCGGACTCGCCCGTGACGCATTGCACGCTCCCTATCCGCCAATGCCAACTTTTTCAACCGTTTCCCACCGTTCGCTGGCCCAGGAACGCGCGATGGCGTCCTGGACCGCAGCCACAGACGACGCCTCGGCAAACCCGGGTTCTGCCTGTTTCCCTTCGACAACCGATTTCAAGAACTGAAATGCCTCAATGGTTTTCAGATCATCATAGCTCATGCTGTTGGCCGGCCCGGGATAGAAGGACGAGTACCACGGGAGGGCCGCTCCGGCCTGGATGAGAACCGGTCCGTCATGTTCGACAGTGCCATCCGGGAGGAAGAGTTCCAGCTCGTTCATGCGCTCGTAGTTCCATTTGATCGCGCCCCGCGTGCCGTTGATTTCGAAAGCCATTTCGCACCGGGCACCTTTCGCAATCCGGCAGACTTCCAGGCTCCCCTGGGCACCGCAGGCGAACTGCGCCAGTGCCCCCACGTAGTCTTCGTTTGTAACCGGGGCGCGGGGCGCATCGGCGTTGATGGAGAAATGGGTCCCGTGTCCCGGGGTCGCGACGGGACGCGAGGTAATGAAGGTCTTTTGATTTCCAACCACGCGCCGAATCGGGCCCGCCAGCATGTGGGCCATGTCCACCACGTGAGACATCAGGTCTCCGAGGGTCCCATGCCCCGCGAGTTCGCGCTGAAAACGCCACGACAGGACGCCATCGGGGTTACTGCCGTAATCGACCAGAAACCGGCCCCGGTAATGCGTGAGGGAGCCGAGTTTCCCACTCTTGATCAGTTGCCTGGCGTACTGCACGACCGGAGCCCAGCGGTAGTTGTATCCGACCCAGCTCAAGACGCGGGACTCGCGCGCCAGCTCCGCGATCGCGGCCGTCTCGCGGCTGTTGCAGCCGACAGGCTTTTCACAAAAAACGTGCTTCCGCGCGCCGGTGGCGAGGCGGACCATCTCCAGATGTGTGTGATTGGGGGACGCCACATTCACGACCTGGACGTCAGGATGCGCGATAACCTGCTTCCAATCCGTCGTCCACTCCTCGAAACCCAGGCGTTCCTGCGCCTCGCGGGCACGAGCTTCGACTTCGTCGGCACAGATGACCAGACGTGCCCGAATGCCGCTGTCGTGAAACCGGTCCGCAATCATCCGGTACGACCGGCCGTGGACGAGCCCCATCCACCCCATTCCGATGACGCCAATGCCAATCATGCTCGTCATAGTGGGTGGTTTCCAGCCCGGCTGATTCGGAGCGGGCGTCGCGTCGCAAATTCCGGCCGCACAGATTCTTTCCCGTCCGGCAGTCTAACAGTGGACCGGCGGCGGCGTCCATCAGGTTACAGGACCGTGGTGTCCTAAGAGTGTGTACAATCCTGGCATGTCACGCGCACGAAGAAGTAAAGGTATGGCTGAGCGCGGTTGAAAGGTGATCTCATGCGATTCATCACGACCATGTACCGTTTTCATCCAATGGTTGGTTCGTTGGCGGTGGTTCTCACAATGATGACGGCGGTGCGGTCGGATGAGGACTCGCCGAAAAAAGCCGAGCCGTCACCAGCCGTGAAGGAAGCCCGTGTGAACATGTCGGAGTTCAACGTTTATTTGTCGGCAAATGGCCGCGAAGCGCCGCTCGAAATGTTATCAAATCCACTGATGACCTACGGAGACGCAGCGAGAAACAACGAGGCCGGAACACTCTGGGCTTGGGGAAAGTCGGGGCGCCCCGTGGCGATCTTGGAACTGTACCGCAACATCGGCATCGGCCAGCCGTGGGTCCATGCGCAGACGTTGACGTCCCCGGAACTGATTCAACTCAAAGGACCGACCGGTCACCGTTGGACTCCGAAGAAGTCGCACTTCGTGTTGAATGACGTCCCCGACTCGCCCGAGGTTAGCAGCCAACCGGCCGTGCGTCTGAGACAGATGAAAGAGATCAGTCGTCGCTTTGAAGCTCACGAGTTTTGGGATCCGAGCAACTCGCGATTCGAATTGCGGCTGCTCGTGCAACCGATCCATCGTTATCAAGACGAGGCGGCCAAGCTAACGGACGGGGCAGTCTTTGTCCTGGCGCATGGCACGAATCCCGAAGTGCTCTTGCAAATCGAAACGCATGCCGGTGAGAAGCCGCCGCGCTGGAAATACAGCCTGGTGCGCTTGGGAAGCGCTGAATTGCACGTTTTGCTCGACGGCAAAGAAGTGTGGACCGAGCCGCGCACTCCCGGCGTGGTCGGCCAGCCGGTCGATCCCTATTGGCTGCTTCTGACGGTGCCCACTCAAGCAACATCCAAATGAGCTACCACGGGACGCGAGGTGTGCCTACTACGCCAACGCGACAGCTAGTCAATCGCAGTCCATGCAGCTTAGACTAACGCGCGCCGAGAACATCTGATTTCGTACCTCGGGCAGTGTCGCCAACAATCACATTTCTCAAATCTCCTAATTTCAAAGCATGAAGGAGCATTCCATGAAAAAGCTGGCTTTTGTCTGCACGTTGCTGTTGATGGCGGGATCTGTCTGCGCGGCCGATCCCAAAGAGGAAGTGCAAAACGCCGCCAAAATGCTCGGCGAGAAAAGTAATTACAGCTGGAAATCAACTGTGAATAGTGTTGTCCAAAGTCGTTCTCGCCAAGGTCCCACCGAGGGGAAGACCGAGAAGGGTGGATTCACGACACTGTCGATAAGCTTCGGTGACAACGCCGTGGAAGCCGTGTTGAAGGGTGGAAAAGGGGCTATCAAGTCTCCGAACGGCTGGCAATCCTTGACCGAGGCGGTCGAAAGCACCGACCAACAAAACGTCGGGCGATTCCTGGCCCGCTCGCTGGTTACGCTCAAGACACCCGCCGAGCAAGCTGCGGATCTCGCCAGCAAAACCTATGGAATTAAAAAGTCCGATGACACCTACAGTGGTGACCTCAATCAGGAGGCGCTTAAGCAGTTGCTGACGTTCGGTCGAAGACCTGGCACGGGCACAGACACCCCAGAACCAATGATGCGCGACACCGCGGGTACCGTAAAATTCTGGATTAAGGATGGTGTGCTGACCAAGTATGAATATGCGGTAAAGGGAATCGTCACGTTCGGTGGGAATGACCGGAATATTGATCGAATGACGACTGTGGAAATCAAGGACGTGGGTTCCACGAAGGTAGAGGTGTCTGACGAAGCAAAAAACAAATTCTGATTTCTGTGATCTCTGTCC
>CAZFLF010000729.1:0-4305 GCA_964519825.1 uncultured Pirellulaceae bacterium
GGGCTTGGTCATTGGTCTGCCCGCGGGCACAACGACTGCTTCCACATAGGGGTCTTGCGGGGTCCGTGGATTTTTCCAGTATCCGCCCACAGACCAGATCTGTTTTTCATCGAGGCTGACACTCATTGGAGACGAAGTCATCTTCGCTAGGGCAAAGTGCCAGGACGTCTGATTCGTATCTAAGTCACGCCGAGCCTCGAGTAGCAGCAATAATTCCGGATCAGTCGTTTCCGCGTAACCGAACAGGGCTCCGTCTAGGATGCCGGCGGAGGAGTCTTCCCACCGATACAACGGTTGGGTCAGCAAGCGGCCTTCTTGCCACTGGCCTCGCCGTTCCTCGCGCACTTGAAATCTCCGGGCGAGGGCGCGTTGTTGCGTGAGACGTGCTGCCGGCGACTGTGCGGGAATCGGCGCTCCGGCAAGCACCTCGGATTTCCGGCTGCATGATGGTGGCTGCCAGACGACAGATCCATCGCGAGTCAACTTCAGAGGTCTGTCTGATAGCGATGACAACTCCCAATAGACCGCTCCACTATCGCGAAATGAGGGACTGACGGCCGCGAAGGGGCGATTCCCTTGCAACCACAGGAACAACGCTCCTTCCCCGAACGACGAAGTAAGCGGATTGGTATAGCGCAACACGGGATTCGACCGCGTCAACTCCTTCGGCGGCGCGTCGTCTGTTTCCAGGGACACGCGATCGATCAGTTGTTTCATTTGCTCCAGTCGTTGGTTCCGGTCGTTCTCCGGTACGGGAATCGGCTCGTCCGCGAAGATTCGGAGCGTCAGTAAGCAAGCACCGACTAACCCCAAAATATGCCTCCGTGTGTGATTCATGAGATGTTATTTCTTAGTGCTTGGAGCACTCGAACTACGTTGGTTTCCCCGCCCGCTTTCGCGCGAGAGAACTTGATAATACCGGTCGACAAGTTCTTGGTATTTCGGCGGCGTGGCCTCATCGGGCGACGAGTCGAGATCGCCTAACAACAGATTCTGCAGGCGAGCTTGGACCTCTTCTTGTAGATGGATCAAAGCGCGAGCGTATGTTTGGGGTGCAACGTAATGTCCATTAGCAACCTCCCAGGAAACTAGTCCACCGGCAAGATTGGTATTGAAGCCCGCCTTTTTCATCTCTTCGATAAACTCTTCGCGAATCTCGTCACTCACACCCAGTTTGTCGAGCTTGTCGAGTAACTCTCGGGCCTCGCGGTGCCAGGCAGCGACTTGCGACGGAGTCTCCAATTGTTCCAGTTTTTCGCGCAGATCCGCCAGCATTTGTTCGGCGTCGCGCAGTTCCTCGGCTTGCGGAGCTACGATCAGGCGATACGCCGATCCAAGCCGCTGGGATGCAATCTCCATACGATCGGCGACGTCGAGGCTCGCCAGCCGCGCATCGTCGAGTTTACCGGAACGGATCGTGCCAGCCGCCTGTTGCATATTGGCAATGGCCTGGCTGAGATTGGTTTCTTTGACGACCGCTTCGATCATCCGCACCGCCTCGGCGTCTGCGGGATCGGTGGACTGTGCAATCGCCTTCAAAATGTCTTCCAGAGTTTTCCCCGACTCGGCCAATTCTTCCGCACGACGCGCCAACGCCTCACGTTGTTGCTCTTCTGTCAGGGCACCGAATCCGTTCTGGGATGGGTTGTCGGTGTCGTCCTTTTTTTCACCACCTCCTTCTCCGCCGCGTGGCATGTCGCTTTTCTTCTTGTCGGCCCCCTTACCATCTTTTGGCTCGCCCGGCGAACCGTTGTTGCCATCTTGTTTCTTCTCATCTTGCTTCTTCTGATCACCATCCTGCGGCATGTCGCCGTCCTTACCCGAACCGTTGGGCGGCATATCCTTTTTGCTCTCCGCATTCCCGCTGTCTACCTTGGCTTGGTCCTTTGAGCCTCCCGCGCCTTGTTTCGTCTTGGACTCGTCAGACTTCTTCGGCAGTTGATTCTGCTGTCCCCCGCTGCCGGTCTGCTTTTGGTTTGGGTTGGTCTGTGGCCGGATTTGCGAACGTTGGTCGATTTTTCCCTTTCCACCAGACTGCTGCTGATTGAGGGTTCCGGGAAACTGTCGCATGAATTGCCGTTCAGCCTGCGACAGCTGTTGGGCCAGGTTTTGTGCGGCCGCAACGCGTTGCGGCGTCTCTTCCGCCAGAAGTGCTTCCAACTGCTTGGCAATTTCCTGGAACATCCCGGCCGCCTGCTGGGCATCGGACCGCGCAGCCTTCGAATCGCCTCGGTCGAGCGCTCCGGAAGCCGATTCGGCCACCAGAGACGCGTCGGTAATGCGTTTCTTCGAGAGGTCCGACGCGCGTTTCAGCTTCCCAAGCACACGTTCAATATCACGCGCCTCGAGCGACACGTCGAGCTGCTTGTCCTTGAGCTGAGCGCGCGACGGTGCAGTGGAAGCGGAGACGGCAGACTCCGTTTTTTCCTGTTTTTCCTGGTTTTCCTGGGTGGTTCCGAGTCCGGTTTGGATCGCAGCCAGCGCGATCGCCACAATGAGTGCTGCAAAAGTCATAGTCGCAGGACCATGGCCCTTGAGCGATTGGGGATTTCGATCAATAGTCAACATCACCTTTTCTCCACTTCGTGGTTTTCCAAGGGGCGATTAGTCCGCACCCTTAACCTCGGATTTCTGCTGTTCTGATTTCTATTGTTCAAGCGCTGGCGGGTCGGTCACCTGCTGATCGGGCTTTGGCGGCGCCTCCTCTAATGCTCCCACGATCTCGCTCTCTTGATGGACGAGTCCTTCCAATCGGCGGATCAGTTCGCGGGCTTCCTCCTTGTCGGACTTCGGACGGCGCAGCTTTTGGGCCATTTGGCGGTCAAAGCTCCGCAGCGCTGCGAGCCGCGCGGGGTCGGGATTCTTCCGAATGGCCTGGATCGTCCGGTCGCGTTGTTCAATCAGGAACTTCAACGCGTCGCGCATTTGCAGCGTGGCGTTACCCCATTTACCAACCGACAGCGAATCGACAGCCTGCAGCATGGCCGCTTCGGCTTGATAGAAGAGTTCCGTGTCATCAAAGCCGCGGCTTTCCAGTCCGAGGGCTGTCTCGCGCACAAACTGAGCGAGATCGGTTTCAAACTTCATCAACTGATCGAGCGAATTGGCATCGGGCTTGTGGCCCACCGCAGCTCGCTTTTCGAACTGGATGGTGCGGTTCAGCGCGAATCGTTGCCGCTGGATCAGCTCTTCCAGCGACTTGAGGGCGATGCCCATTCCCATCCCGGGCATCGGATCGGGATCGATCAGCTGGTATTGCCGCTTGAACGGTCGAATGTCGATGAACCGCATATCGGTCTCTGTCCGCTGCGGCCGGCTGGGCAGGTTGTCTTCCGCATAGGCGAAGTACATCACGCTGTCCTTCTGCGTCAGCTCGAAGTGTTCCAGCGGCAGGATCTTTTCCAACGCTGCCTGCGTGGAGGGGGAGACCTGTCCGGTCTGCGCAACCTCTTTGGCGGCTTCGGCCACCGTCCCGAAGTCTTCTGCGATAAGCGGGATCTCTTGTTCGTTGTTCACCTGAAAAACGACGCCGGCTTTGGTTAACCCATAGTCATCGCGCGCACGGATTCGCATCGGCAGTTCGGCCAGCGTGTGGACTTCGACGGCGTCATCGGGGGACTCGAAAAACACTTGCGGCGGTTGATCCTCGCGGACGCGAATGCGGAACTTGCTTTCGGCGAGCTTTGTGCCATCGGTCGCCTCGGCCACGATGTTGTAGACACGGTCCTCGTTCAATGTGAGTTCGGCGGCGCCGATACTCCCCTCGGATAAGCTGCCCTCGGACCCTGCCGACACTGCGGTGCTCGCCGACGCAGTCCAAGCTAACGGCACAACCTCTGGCTGAGGAGGTTCTTCCTGATCGACCGACGATTTCCGGGGCGCGAAGACGAGTGCGGCGGACTTGACCGGCTTATCAAATGAGACAGAGAACCGGGCCAGTGTTCCTTGGAGCACGTTGAGATTCGCTTCGAGTACCGTATTCGTGGGCTGTCCTGTGTACAACGGCGGCGTGAGGTCGACCTTGACCTGCTGGAGCTTCAGCGGGCTCCGGATATCGATGCGATAAACTCCACTTTCTAGTTCACCAGCCACCACTCGGTACTCCAACGGCTTCGTCAGTCGATTCAATCGAGCAACTAGGTCAACTCGCGGCCGAGAATCTTTTCGTTGCTGTCCGGATCCCTGACCACTGACGCCTCCCCCCTGACCCCCAACTTCTGACCCCTGACCACTCACTCTTGACTCCGTTCCACTTTCCAAGATCCGCTCGGTCCACTCCGTATTGGCTTGTCCGGCGGGACGCGT
>CAZFLF010000730.1:0-4305 GCA_964519825.1 uncultured Pirellulaceae bacterium
ACGACAATCTCTCAGCCATTCAGGCTGCCCAAGCCTTGCTGAGCGGTCAGTTTTGCTCAACGCCGGATGGCGCTGTGCAGCAAACGGGCGCCGCCTGGGGCACCGCCGCGCTCAGCCCCAGCCATCCCACTGCGCTCAGCCGCACCGACCCCGCGGACACTGAGTCGTCAATGCTTGTGCGCCAGGCGTCGGATAACTCGTCGTCCAGCGTGCACCTGCCGGGGCAGGCGGGGCACACGAGTCTATCCGATACCGGCCGCGAGTACTGGCACGGCGTGGCACGTGTCGGCGTGCAAGTCGCCGACGCCCTGGCATATGCGAATAGCCAGGGGGTGCTGCACCGCGATATCAAACCCTCGAACTTGCTCCTCGATACTCAAGGAACGGTGTGGGTCACTGATTTTGGCCTGGCCAAGGCTACTGGTAGTGACGACCTGACGCATACGGGTGACATTATCGGCACGCTTCGGTATCTGGCACCCGAGCGACTGCGCGGGCACTCGGACCAGCGGAGCGACATTTACAGCCTCGGTGTGACGCTTTATGAACTGCTCACGCTGCGTCCGGCATTTGAGGAATTGGACCGGAACCGGTTGGTTCGGCAGCTCTCGCAAGACGAACCACCGCGGCCGCGCTCGATCGCTCCAGAGATTCCGCGCGACCTCGAAACAATCGTGCTCAAGGCAATCGCCAAGGATGCCAGAGACCGCTACTCGTCTCCCAGCAAAATGGCGGAGGATCTGCGGCGGTTTCTGGCCGATCGACCGATCATGGCCCGCCAGCCGGCCCTGTGGGAGCGGACCTGGCGCTTGTGCCGCCGCAACCCGCTCGTCTCCAGTTTGATCGGCTCGGTGGCCGCGTTACTCGTGCTTGGGGCGGTAATCTCGGTCGCCTATTCGGTGCGGCTCGCCGGTGAGCTGGCGAAGACCGCGCGCGCGGAACAGGGTGAACGCAACGCCAAACGGGACGCGCTGGACAAACTATGGCAGTCCTACCTCGAACAGGCCAAGGCCCAACACTCCAGCCGTCGAATTGGCCAGCGGTTCGAGGGGCTAAGAGCGGTCCAAGATGCCCAAGCACTCGCCTCCGAGATCGAATTGTCGCCACGCCGACTCGACGCGCTGCGGAATGCTGCCATCGCCAGTCTGGTTCTGCCGGACCTGCGGAGAATTCGGGAATGGGAGCAATGGCCTGCTGAAGCTACTCAAGCGGACATCGATAACCGCGGCGAACGCTACGCCCGATCGGAAGCCCCAGGGACCGTCACGATTCGTCACGTGGCGGACGATTCCGAGATCGCGCGACTCACCGGTCTGGGAAAGAACATTTTGCCCAGGTTCGCGCCGAATGGCAGGAGCATCGGCATTTCGTGGGACGGCGGCTTCAAAGTTTGGAATCTAAACGAACCGCGGCCCGATGAAGTGCTGGACTTGCCGAGCGTCCGCTGGTGGGGATTCAGCCCCGACAGCCGGCGCCTGGCAGTCGCATTTAAGGACGGCAAGCTGGAGTTATTTGATGTGGAGTCGGCGTTGCCAGTGCGATCACTTGGAATGATGCGAGCTGCTTCGTGGCCCGAATTCAGTCCAAACGGTCAGTATGTCGCGGTCGGGACGGCCGACGGAATGATCCACATCGTGGACGTAAATTCCGGAAACCTCGTGCGCGAGCTGCCACTCTCCGGAGACAATTTTGATTTTGATTGGCATGCAGACAGCAAGACCCTGGCGATTGGAGTGCGTCCCGAGGGGATCTTCCTCTGGGATGTGTTGACCGGGATGAAATCAAAAGTGCTTCCACATCCCGGCGGAGGCATGCGGGTAGTATTCAATGCGACTGGCGATCTATTACTCAGTCACAGCTGGTGGGATGGCGGCCTTAGGCTATGGAATCCACACACGGGCCAACTGCTCTTAAGCGGCTCGTGGAGCGTGGGGTTCCTGGCCTCTCGCACTGCGCCGGATGGTCGCATGTTGCTCTTCGGACGCTTTCCACAAGTCGCACTCTGGGAAGTCAAACCTGGTCGCGCATATCGTACCCAGTCTCGTGCCTCCGGTTCTCTCAGCGGGGAACTGACCGATTGCGCGCTCAGCCCAGACGTTCCGTTGCTCGTCGCGACATCCAAGCGAGGCCTGACGTTTTGGGATTTGGTGTCGGGCACGCAATTGGCAGTTGCGCCGATACCAAGTGAGGGAGTGGCTTTCGACCCAGCGGGTCAGTTGTTTACCAGTGGCCCGGCTGGTCTATTTCGTTGGCCTGTACTCGAGGTCACCAGCGAGACTGGGAAAAGTTCAGCGAATCTGGCCGGTGATAGTCTTGCGTCGAACGAACCCGCAGGGCGCGTCAACAGCCATGTGCCGCAACTTCGAATTGGGCCGCCTCAGGTTATCGCTGCGCTGCCGAGCACCGTTGGTCGACGCTTCGGTACGAGCCGCGACGGGCGGGTGGTAGCGGTGTCGCTGGGACAGGGGGCGTCAGTCATTCACCTGGATCGGCCCGACTCACCCATTTCACTCGGCCCACACGAAGACGTGCGCTTCGCGTCGGTCTCGCCGGACGGTCAGTTTGTGGCCACTGGGAGTTGGCTCCACGGAGCCAAGGTATGGGACGCCGCCTCCGGCAAGCTTGTTAAGGACCTGCCAGTGGGTAATTTATGTCAGGTCGTATTTAGCCCTGATGGCCGCTGGTTAGCAACGTCAAGCGAGGGGGGGCAACTGTGGCGCGTGGGCACGTGGGAAAAGGGAGCGTCGCTCGGTGGAATCGGTACCACCGCGAGCGGTCTGGTGTTCGCATTTTCCCCTCCGTCTCCTCGGCCGAACTCAACGCTGCAATCGGGGAGACACCTTCTAGAAGGTTCCATCTTGGCAATGGCGCAGTCCACAGGCGTCATTCGCTTGGTCGATCCAGAGACTGGTCGCGACTTGGCCGAACTGACAGATCCGCAACCGCATCGTGTGCATTCAATGAGATTCAGTCCTGACGGGTCGAAACTCCTCACCACGCTCGCGGATGAACTCGGGGTGATTCAAATTTGGGATCTGAAAGTATTGCGTGCCGAGTTGACGGCGTTGGGTCTCGATTGGGGCTGGCCACCCCTGCCCACGGGAACTGCCGAGCGCGAATACACACGGTTCACGGCTCAGATCAACGCGGGCTCTGATTCGACCACTGCTCTGACGGCCGAAGAAACGGCGCGGCGCTACATCGACCGCTTACGCGCGGACTACGCTGCAGATCCCAACAATGTTGCGGCGCTCAATGCCCTGGCCTGGATCCTTGCGACGGCGCCTGACAAACTTCGCCGTCTTGACGAAGCACTCACAGTCGCCGAGAAGGTCGCCAAACTGGCGCCTGGGAACGCGCTGTACATGAATACGCTGGGTGTCGTGTACTACCGTCACGGTCGCTTTCGCGAGGCGGCGGATTGCCTGGAGGCAAATCTCTCGAAACAGGAAGACTCGGGTCTCGCCTTCGACCTCTATTTCCTCGCCATGAGCTACCACATGCTCGGCGAGCAACAGCGCGCCCGTGAGCTACTCACCTGGGCCAACCGCTGGACCGAGTCGCGCACTCCCAAGGAGCAACTTTCGTCCGAACAACTCGCCGAACTCGCAGAGTTCCGCGCCGAAGCGGAGAAGTTGATTGGAAAATAACCGCGTGGATTCATGCCCAGCGAAGGCTGGCTGTGGACAAATCCCTGACATGAATGACGCAGCGCGCGCTTGCGCACAGCGGAAGGTAACCCGCGCATAGCGGAATCCAACCAGAATCTGTATTCCGGGAATCTCCCCACAGCGACGATGCATCGTCGCACACCAAGTAGCGACTCCAACACGTCTTGGGTTCGGGTGGACTCTGCGCCGCGCACGAGTTTCTTCAGACAGCCAGTGGACAACTGCACCCTTTGTCCGGATAGGCCAGTAGACCGCGCTGCTCTGCGCGCCATCAATCTGCAAGGAAGGGTGAAGTATGACTCTACGCCAGCCAGTCGTCCAAGTTCGGTCACGGAGCGGATCAAATTGGCAAACTCGCCGCGGGCGAAGTCGGCAACGCAAGCTGCGGCAAAAGGCTGACGGCCGCCGGATGTTGTTTGAGTCGTTGGAGGAGCGGCGAGTGTTATCACTCGACACCGTGCCTTGGTTCGAAGTCGGGCCGAGCATTATCTTCGATTCTGAAAACGTACAATTGGTCACGCCGCCAGTGCCCTTAGCCGAATTGCTCCCGAATTCGGTCAGTGGCGCGATTAACGTGGCGCGGCCCAGAAAGAACGACGTCAATACGATTTTCGTCGGCACCGTCAACGGCGGT
>CAZFLF010000731.1:0-4299 GCA_964519825.1 uncultured Pirellulaceae bacterium
CTTCCGGTTCCGTTGAGGCGGAAAGGTCAAATCAATAGGGTCCAGAAAATCGCTGACACAATGCGGCGAGTTGTCTTTTACCGCGGATTACGCAGATAGCGCGGATGGGGGAATAGTGATAATGGATTTCATTTTTTATCCGTGTGATCCGCGCCATCCGCGGTTTTGTGTCTGCATTCGTTTAACCGAGCATTTGCGCGACACGGGTGTCGTTGAAGGCGGTGACTACTTTCGGATCGGTGATGACTTTGCCGTCCACAATGAGAGTACGTGCGCAGCAACGCAGTGTGTGGGATCGCGCCTCCCGACATGTCTCAGTTCCACTTACGTGAGATCCCAAACGACAATTCTTCCGTGGCCGACGGCGCAGAGCTGCTTGGCATCGTCGCTGAGTTCGGCGGCATAGATGTGCATCGGGGCTTTTTCGCTGCGGATGGTTTTTTTCTCGGTCAGGTCATGCGCCTGCCACAGGCCGCCGTTGTCTCCCCCCACTCCCAGCAAAATCTGGCCGCCCGGATGGAAGAGGAGCTGCTCGACGAGTCCCTTCCCTTCGCCACTGAAGACATGGACGCTCTGGCCGCTGTCCGTGTCGAATACCTCGACGCGCGCGGGACCATCCAAATGATCGATGTTTCCAATGGCCCCAATGCCTCCCGCTACAAGCATCTTGCCGTCGAGCGAGAAGGTGAGCGCTCGTGTTCCGCCAATTGAATGAATTCGCTGTCGGGGATCCCAAGTGTAAAAGCCCGGAGCTTCGACGACCCGCACCTGCGCGCCAGTGGCGACATCCCAGATGCAAATCCGCCCAGTCTTATCCGCCGTGGCCAGCCGCTGGCTGTCGGCGGAAAAGGCACAGGTATAGAGCATCGAAGGAAAATGATGCGGAGTACGAGGTTCATGCCCGCGAAGTTCGTGCAGCAGCTTGCCTGTTGAAGGTTCCCACACGCGGCAAACCATGTCGTCCCCCACGCTGGCCACAAACCGACCGTCGGGGGACGCCATTACCTTCCGAATCCAACGCGCGTGCGCGTCGGCAACTTGCCGGACTAACTCCCCCCCGTCCAGTTTTCGCCATATGAGTGAACAGTCGTAGCTGCCGCTCACGACCCATTCGCCAACGATCGCTACTCCCGTGACGAAACTCGAATGTCCGGCAAGCGTCTTAAACTCCGGCTTTTCCCCAGCGGCGTCGAAATCATAAACATTGCCGTCCGAAGCACCCACGAACACGCGCGAGCTGCCTCGGACACGAGCCAGACTGAGGAACATCTCGCTGCGACTGTGCTCGCGGACGACTTTGAGTTGAACATCCGCGGTCATGCCCGTCATGACAAAACCTCCCGGATCGGTTTGGTGCCGATGTCCGTTAGCGGTACCGGTCGGCTGCCAACTTGGTATTCCTGTTGATGGTCCAAGCCGACCGCTTGGAAAATGGTGGCGAATACTTCGGCGGCCCCAACCTTGCCATCTTTCACCGTCTGCCCGTTGTCGTCACTGGCACCATAGACGGTACCGCCTCGAATGCCGCAGCCGGTCAGCGAGACGCTCCACGCGGATGCAAAATGATCACGCCCCAGGCTGGCGTTGATTTGCGGTGTCCGACCGAACTCAGACAGGGTCACGATCAGCGTATGGTCCAAGAGCCCTCGTTCCCGGAGGTCGTCGACCAGTGCGGACAGCACCTGATCGAGCTCAGTGACCAGTTCCAAATGGGTCTCGAAATTCTGGCCATGACTGTCCCACCAGGCGCGCGAGACTTTGACAAACGGTACTCCGGCATCGACCAGCCGGCGGGCGATGAGAGCCTGTTCCCCGAACAAGGTCGGCCCGTACCGGTCTCGCGTCCGCTGCGTCTCTGATGAAATGTCAAACAGTTTTTCGCTGGCCATCAGACCTTTCACTCGTGCGTAGGCCTCATTGTGGCTGGCCAAGGGTGCCGATTCACGACCACGCTCAAAGCGAGCTGCGAGCAAATTCCGCAGATCGGATCGCTCGCGGTGGTCCAGCTCCGTGATTACCTCGAGCCGACGAAGATTGGGAGGCGTGTTTTGTTCAGTGAGGAACATCGCGTTGTAGCGAGCGCCCAGAAACCCGGACTGGCTGAGCGCGTTGCCGCGCCCTTCGGTGGCCGTGTAGAAGCTCACATAGTCCGGAACCTGGCTGTCGGCTCGGCCAAGTTCACGAGCCAGCATCGCACCCAGATCGGGATATCGCAGCGATGGCTCGTCGCGGCGGCCGAGGTGCATGAGGTCGGCGGCCGTGCCGTGATCGGCGATGCGAGTATCGAGCGAGCGAATGATCGCAGTTTGTTGAATCCGCTGTGCAACCTGCGGCATCAACTCGGAAATGTGAATGCCTGTTTCCGCAGTCGGAATTGCACGATACGGGCCTCCCGTGGGGCGACCCGGTTTGGGGTCAAACGTCTCGAGTTGGCTGGCCCCACCCGCAAGCCACAGGAGGATCACTCGTTTATCGCTGCGCTTCAGCTCACTAGCGAGTACAGGATTCTGGAGCACATTGAGTGTACTCATGTCGGCTGCGGCGACGCCCATGCCCGCGGCCGCCGTGCCGAGAAACGACCGACGTGAAACCGGGAAGCCCTGACTGTTACGAAGCCCAGGATCAGACATTTCTCAAACTCCTGTCAGTTGTCCGAACGTAGCCATCACGCTCCGTCGTGATGGCTACGTTGGTCAGTAATTAAATCGGCATTCGCTGCTGGTTAACAATGCCCAAACAAGTTGTTGACGACCCTGGACGTTTCGGTCCGCACGTTGAACGAGATAATTTGCCAACGCTTGCACCTCGCCTTCGGCAGGTGGCCGAGTAAATACATTCCAGATCGCCAATTCCGCAGCCTCTTCAGGTTGGCTGCATTGACCCAGGCGACCGACAAGCTTCGCGGCGTTATCCGCTAATAAGTCCTCGGCAGTCTTCTCGCTGTTATTCAGCAACAAGGCCTCAGCGACCCCGACCTGGAAATCGGCACCCGGTAGGTCAAAAGCCTTCCCAAAACCGCGGCCGCTATTTTCAACGCTTTCCAGGCGACGATCCAACTCATCGCGCGACATATCCGCGCGCATTTCGTCGGGACTCGTTGCCGCCAGCTTAAGCAAGGTTCCATATTGCCAAGGCTTGAGCGGCCGAACCTGAGCGACGGCGAACAATTCCTCGGCCGGCCGTTTTTTTCCTTGGGCCGAATCCCAGCGGCTGGTGCGAGCGTACGTCTGACTGAGCACAATTCCACGGATCAATCGAGCCAGATCATACCCACTCGAGCGCATATCGCGGGACAACCATGTCAGCAGCTCCGGGTGGCTGGGTGGATTTTCGGAGTGCATCTGGTCGACCGGCATGACCAGGCCACGCCCCAGGAGGCGGTTCCAAATGTGGTTGACGATGGCGCGGGCGAAAAATGCCTGCTCTTCATCTTTCAATGCAGTCTCGACCAAAACGGCACGGCGGCTATAGCTCGGTGGTGGAGGGGGCTCCTTTTTCTGTTTCAGTTCCTCGATGCGCTTCTTTTCATCTTTCTTTGCTTTGTCATCCGGTTCCTGGCAGGGAGGCTCGTCGATCACCGTTCCTGTCAGGAACATCGGCTTTGCCTCGCGTGACTCCCCCATCACCGTCTTGAAACTGACCTGGCCGTATTCACGCTCGCCAAGGAAGTCGCCAACGTCGAATGTCCGGTTAAAGAACGACAACATGCCGTAGTAATGGTCCTGCCGCCAGTCGCTCACCAGCGGATGGTCATGGCACTTGGCACACGTCACATTGACTCCGAAAAAGGTGATGCTGGTGTCGCTGGCGAGTTTGTCTGGATCTTTAGCGCGAGCGGCAACGAATCGAATCGCCCCCTGTTGTTTCGAATCGTCGGGCTCACCCACAATCATGTCGCGGAACATTCGGTCCCACGAACGTTTCTCCCGAAATGCTTTCTCGAGATATTCTCGGATGCTTCCTTTCGTGCCATCCATCAGCCACGCATCAAAATCGGTGACCTGATGCCGGATGAATGCCGGGGATCCCATGAGTTGATCAACCAGTTTCGTGCGCTTGCCTCCATCGGGTTCGACAAGAAACGCCTTCGCCTCCCCAGCGGTAGGTGGACGCCCGGTGAGATCCAGCATGACGCGGCGCAGGAAATTGGCATCATCCGTCAGGGGCGCCGGTGAAACTCCGGCCCGCCGCACTTACCCGTTGAACAGCCTCATGCTCAACGGGTTTTTTATTCTCACATGACGAGCCGAGGTTGGCTTTGCGCGGTGCAGTCACCGGCGCTACTCTGAAGCTGTTGTT
>CAZFLF010000732.1:0-4292 GCA_964519825.1 uncultured Pirellulaceae bacterium
CTGCTCACGCGAGGCGTCCAGGAGAGTCTTGGTCAATTGGGAATTTCCGCGCAGTTCCTCGGCGCGGTTGTGTGAGACGAAAACTGCCAGAGACTGCAGCGCACTTAACCGCACGTCGGCCTCGGCCGCTTGGCGTTCGATGGTGGCGGCTCGCAGCAATGCGGGGAGCGCCGCCGGAGTTTGAAACTCACCCAGTGCCCTGCAGAGGAACATGCGCAGCCGGACCGAATTCTCGTCCATGCTGGCCTTGTCGATTTGGCCCTCGAGCACTGCCGCCAATTCTTGCGCCAGCACCGGGTCCCGTTTGAGATGGTCGTACTGAGGATTGCGGAGTAGGTCGGCCAGCGTCAGGGCCTTCTGCCAACTCGAATCGTTGAGCTTTTTCAAGTCGGCGACGAGCTCGGTTGGATTGCTCCCCATGTGCGCCAGCCAGTTGAATAGCAGCCAGATCAACACGATGATCGTAACGATCACCATTGGGATCACGAACAATTGCAAAATAAAACCCATCGTCGGTGGTTCGACGGGTGGCAACTCGCCGCTGGGGAATTTGCGCTGCTGGTCGGTGGGAAGTGGCGAAGCGGGTTCGTAGGAAGAACTCATGCGGCGTCAAGCGGTTAACGGATGCGGGTCACCCCGCTCAGAATCGAATCGTGTGCCAACCATCGCAGTTTAGAACCAACTCCCCAAGCGTCAACGGCACACCACTGAGATGTACGAATGGAAGCTGAAAAGTGCCACATGTCCCGATCCATTCCCAATCGCGGTCCCATCGTCGGCTTGGCGGTTCTGTTTGGTCTACTCTATTTCGTTCAGGGGATCGCGGAGCCGACGGAAGGCCTCATCGCGCAGCCAGTTCGGTCGCTGCTGATGAATTGGAAGTATCCCGCCGAATCGATCGGCGGTTTCGCCTTTCTCTTGTCGATGCCGTGGAATGTCAAACCGATCTTCGGATTGTTGTCCGACTTCGTGCCGCTGTTCGGTCTGCGGCGCAAGAGTTATCTGCTGCTGTCCAGCGGTGCGGCAAGTTTAGGTTTGCTGTCGCTGTATCTATTCCCGCCGCAGGTTGGCTCGCCGGGTTGGCTGCTAGTTTGGCTACTTGTACCGACGGTCGGCGTTGCAATGTCGGACGTGGTGATTGACGCGCTGATGGTCGAGAAAGGCCAACCGCTCGGCCTGACGGGGCAGTTGCAATCGGTCCAGTGGGCCGCGATGTACTCGGCGATGATCCTGACCGGCTCACTTGGTGGCTGGCTGGCGAAGCATCAATTGCAGTCGGTGGGGTTTTTGATCTGCGGATTGACGTTGTTGCCGACGGTGGTGCTGGTCGCCCTGTTCGTTCGCGAACCGCCGCAGCGACTTAGCGCGTCCACGTTTCGGGGCGAAGTGCGGGAGTTGGGGCGGACGGTGCGCAGTCCCATTATCTTGGCGATCTGCGGCTTTCTCTTACTCTTGAATTTCAATCCGTTCTCAATGGCAGTGCTGCAGTCGTACATGACCCTGGAATTGAAATGGGACGAACAGTTTTACGGCCACACCGTATCGTTGCAGGCGGTGGGGGCGGTCGTGGCCAGTCTGGCCTACGGAGGTTATTGCCGCCGAGTTTCATCGCGGTGGTTGATTCATTTGGCGATCCTGCAAGGAATCGTGGCCACGGCAAGTTACTGGCTGATGTGGAATCAGACTTCGGCGGTGATCGTGAGCTTGTGCGTCGGTTTCAGCTACATGACGGCAAACTTAGTTCAATTGGATCTGGCGGCACGAGTTTGTCCACCGCAGGTCTCCGCGACCGTGTTCGCGTCTTTGATGGCGGTCACGAACATTGCCATCGCGCTGTCCTACGTTGCCGGCGGCTATCTCTACGACCGCATCGCGGAGGTTTCGGATCGAACGATAGCGTTCCAAGTGCTGGTTGGCATCGGTGTGGCCGCGACGGCCTCGTGCTGGTTGCTGGCACCGCTGTTAACTAAACAATTGGAGGCACGCGAGGCCGCAGACAGCGGAATGACGAAGGACTAAGCACTTAGGACCTAAGACATTAGTCATTTTCGCGCTGGCCGGCTCGCAATTTTTTTCAAATCGCGACAGGACGAGCGCCTTCCGCTTTGAGCGCCCGGACTCGTCGTTCGATTCCCTTGAGAATGTCGAAGTCGCTCGGGTGCGGTGAGTCGAACGCCGGGCGCAGTGGGATGGGGACATCGTCCATCCGGTACACGGTTCCCCCGACGTTAATGCCATAAGTGGCCACCGTGAACGCGACCGCGGCGCTGCGCGTGGTCGGGGTTTCTTTGGGATCGAGGGCGACATAGGGAATCGACTTTAGGTGTTGGCGGGCCGGTTCACTAAAGTTCGCCATGGGATCGCTCGCGATGATCATCGCCGCGTCGGCCTCGCCCCGCGCAAGCACATCGGCCGCCGTGTATTCCCCCGGATTGAATCGCGGGTAGCCCCGCGCCAGGTTGACTCCGAACGGATAACCTGTGCGCCACGACACCACGTTATCCGCTCCAGTGACATTGCCGTGCCCACGATTCGGTTTGCAGACGAATCGCGTGTGGCGGTTCATATCACGGGTCAAGGCCAACAATGCCTCGCTGTTGGCGTGCTTACCGCGCGTCATGGTCAGACCCATCCCGAAGAAGATCACGCCGAATTTGGCGCGCTTCATCCGCGCCATCAAGTCTTGCCACGTCGCCAGCGGCACTCCGGTATCGTCGAGTACCTGCCGTGGATCAAGTTCGATCCCCTGCTCTAGCGCCCGCAGCGTCCACAGTCCTTCGAAGTCTCGCCGCGGCTTGATTTGGATGAAGACATCGGCCGCCTTCGCCGATTTGGTCTTCCGCACATCCACGATGACGCACGTACGATCCTTGCGCCCGTTCGGGACGAACATCCCTTTGGGCATCAAGCTGTATTTGGTGAAGTGGCGTGGATGGCTCTCCGCCGGGTTCGATCCCCAGAACATCACTAGGTCGGCGCGGTTGCGGACTTCGCCGAGCGAGCAGCTCACCTCACCAACCCCCTGAAACGGCATACCCGACGGACCGTGACAGACACTCGTCGTCGTATCAACCAGTCCTCCGATCCAGTCTCCGATACCGACCGCAACGCGCTGCGATTCTACGGTCGTGTCGCTGAGGCCATAAATCAACGGATACTTTGCATCAGCCAGAATCCGGGCCGCGCGTTCGATTCCGTCGGCGACGGTGGCCGGTTGACCCTGGATCAAACACGACGGGCGGTCTTCGACCTCATGATTCAGAAACCAGGCCGTGCCTAGCACGCACGCCCGCTTGGCCTCGATGATCTTATTCCCGTCGACCGTCAAGTCGATATCGTCGCACACGCAACCGCAGAAAGTGCAAGTCGCGTCGCGTACCACCTTCAACTCGGAGCTGCCATTTGCGGCTTTGCTGTGTCCGGTCATTACCATTTCGCCAATCCTCGTTTCAAACGGTGGATATTAGCTGCGCTCGATCCGCTCCAAAGTCACGTCCAACCCCTTGCTGGTCGGCATGCCGGAACCATGGGTATCGCCACCCATGAGCCGACTAGACATATCTCCGTAAGCCATAAAGAGAAGTCCCGGCGGCAGTTCGTCCCCTTTGGCTGCAGTGACGGCGATTTCGATCTGGCCGAATTCGCTGGCCACTTGGACCATCTCCCCCTCCTGCAGGCCCAGACGCCGAAAGTCCTCGGACGCGACCTGCAGCGTCCTGATCTCACTGAGGTATGCCGCGCCGAATTTGCCCTCGCTAATGCCACAACCCTGTTTACTGGTTCGGCCGGGAATCAGGATGAATGTCTCAGGCATGTGTGTTCCGTATCTGGCAAGGGTGGTTCATTGTGCTTGTGATGCTCCAGGACGGCTAGCCCGCTCTCTGCGTTGCACTCGGCAATTCACTCTCCTCCGTCCCGAAAAACTGGCGGCATTGGCCCAATGGCACTTACTTTGAGCGGAATGGCGCTAGCCACCGGTGTCGTCATGACGATTTTCCATGCGAAATACCGGCGGCTAGCGCCTTGCCGCTCACTAATCCAGCACCAAAGTAAGCGGCATTGGGCATTGGCCTGCCGACGGCGCGGGTCATTGCATGGCTGCCAGGAGATAAGTAGACTTGCGCTTTGAATCCGCGAGCGACTCTTTTATCCGCGGGCATCCCATTTTTGACTCATGTGGCCCTGGATGTGGTAGCAACACCCTTGCGTTCCGAGCGCTCGCGTATTAACGCGGCCTGTGGCGATGCCGCGATGCACGAGGTAGGGGCGTGAAGCGAGCACTCATCAGCGAT
>CAZFLF010000733.1:0-4290 GCA_964519825.1 uncultured Pirellulaceae bacterium
TCATTCATACCCATAACTGAACCATTCCAGGCAGCAACCTCCCAAATCAGCTACGACATTGTTCCAGTTATTTGGAAACTGGTCAACAAAAATGAATCGTCAACTTCATGCCACTCAAGGGAACTGGAAATTTATCGAGCCGTCAGGAAGTTGGCGACGACGTAGCTGCCGATCGATCGACCGGCGGCGAGAGCGGGTGCATTATCGAATTGGAAGTGGATGCCCCCGTAGATTCGGCTGCGGCCGGCTTCTTCGGCGGCCTCGGTGAAGCTATCAAAGCTGCGAGTCACGATTTGCTGGTCCGACAAAGGACGCTGACTGAACCCGGTGTGGCCATCGGACGTGGTGGCGAAGTGGACGTTCTCGCCGAAAAAGCTAGTAAGCACCGCGTCCGCCGCGCCGCTGAAGGTGCTGTGACCGGAAGTGTACGTGGGGAACGGCGGGGTCTTGAGCAACGGTGTCCAAGTGGGGTCGGCAACGGTTTGATCGTTGCCGTCTGTATCACCGCGGCGAATCGCGTCGATCGGCCGCCACAGGTTGTACGTGTACTTCGTGTCCCAAGAGCAAATGCCGGCGTCGGCCTCCGCGATGTTGAGCAGTGCGAACAGGCGGGCATTTTCGGCGAGCGAATTGCCACGCTCGATCGCAACGTCCGATGCGATCTGGTTCCAATGTCCCGGCGGTGTGAATGTGCCGCCGCCATCGGCCCAGAAGAGTGCGATTTCCGTCTGCTCCGCGGTACGAGTCGAACTGTCCAGTCCACCGAGTTGCATAACTTCGATCAAGTCGGCGGCGTATTCGGCGCTGTCCAGCGCCGGCGGCGCCGCGGGCCGAAATTGCGACTCGCTCGTCATCGCGAATGGCGTCACCCGCGGCCACTGTGGCAACAGCGGCGGCAGGAAGTCGGGGAAAGTGCGGTTCCAGTCGCCGGGATCGGTGCCAGGCGTGTAGGGGACCCTGGCACTGGCTCCGTCTGTGCTGCGCCAGGCGAGAATTGCATCACCGACCTGCTGCCCCAACTCGACACCCAGTGTTTCAGCTGGGCCGTCGGGAACGGTAGCCAGCGCTTCCACCAGGGCGGCATTGAACACCACCAATTCGTCCGGTTGGCGGTAGAGCCATGAGGCAACTCGGTGCGCCGCAGCGGCTGCAGCCGCCACCGGCGACGCCCCCGCCGGCGCAACAATGTCTACATGATACGGCTGGTGAGTCCGCTCTATCGAGTTCACCGCGTCGTACATCGCCGCGTGTACCATCGCCAAATTACGCGCGGCGACCGGCGGACGCTCCGGCACGATCCGGTTTGTATAGGGATCATTTGAAAGCGTGGTCCAATCGCGGATCACGCTCAGCAGCGAAGCGTTCCAATCCAGAATCACGTCCCCTCGGCGAACCGTGCGCTCCACCTCCTCGGACTCGCCAAGTAGGTTGATCGCTTCGACACGCAGAGTATTGACTCCGGGTGAAACGTCGGCGGTGAACTGAAAGCGGCCTGATGCATCGGCCACTAAATGTGTCTCCAAGGCTCCCGCCTGACCAGTCGTCGTCGTATGGACCATCGCGCCCGGCAGCGTTTGCCCGACGACGGTCACCTGCGGCAGTAAGACCACGCCGTTGCCATCGGGATCCGAATCGGGAGATAGACTGGCGGCAATCACCGGCGGCTGCTGATTGCTGTTGAGAGCGTTGATCACGAGCAGCGCATCGAGCGGCGAAGTCCAACCGTTGTTGTCCACATCGAAATACTTTTCTGGAGCGGTCCCCGGCGTCGTTGGTGACAGGATGCGACTGCCGTTTCCGTTCAGGTCGTTGATTACCAAGAGCACATCCTGTGTGGTCACCCGGCCCGAGTCGTCCACATCCAGGCGATTTCGAGGGTTTTGCCAGTCTCCGGCCAGCAGGCGTCGGTCTTCTAGACTCTCCACTCCCAACTGGCGACCACGGCGATTCTTACGGCTATTTCGCATGATTTCTTGAGCATTCACGGGCAAATTGCACACTCTTGCTCCTATCATGGCTGCCGATGCGTGGCGTGTCTACGATTTCGGCGAGACGCGCCAAAAGGATCCGCCTGATCGGTCGGATCGGTCGGATTGGTCAAGTCTGTCCGATGTTGCCGTTACCCCTGCTGGCTCGCCGCCGGCGCATGGTTTGCAACCGAATGGCTCGCTGTTTCTTTCATGAGACAGGGGAGCTACTATGTTTACCAGTACTAGGACCTCAGTCGGGAGTAGCACGGATGACGTTATGGAAGCTGTGCGGCGATAGACCCTCGCCCTATTATGGCCGAACGATCCCTCGATGTTGACTCGGGTAATGCGGCCTATCTGGAAGGCCTCTTCGAGGAGTTTCGTAAGGACCGCTCGCAGGTTGCCGACGGATGGAGCGAATACTTCGACCATAACGGGCAGTCGAATGGTGATGCCGTCATGCGGCGCCGGCCGACGGGGCGACGGCATAGTGTCTTTAACCCTGCTGCGCCGTCTACCGGTGATACTTTCGTCGGAGCTGCGGAATTACAAGACTCCGTCGATCAATTGATTCGAGCGTACCGGGTCCGTGGCCATTTGGTTGCCAAGCTCGATCCACTTGGACTGGGTCGTCCGGAGCGGCCGGAACTTGCGATCGAATCGTACGGATTCACTGCCGCGGATTTGGACCGCCAGTTTTCCACAAAGTCCTTTGGTGGCCCGCAGACGCAAACGCTGCGCGAAATCCTGCGGCGTCTCCAAGAGACTTATTGCCGGTACATCGGTGTTCAGTTCATGCACATTGATGAGCCGGAGGCTCGAGAATGGCTTGCACAGCGAATGGAACAAACGGAGAACCGGCTTAAGCTTTCTCGCGATGAGCAAGTCCGAATTCTCACGCGGCTGACGGACGCGGTGATCTTCGAAGAGTTCGTCCGGAAGAAGTTCGTCGGTGCGACGACATTCTCGTTGGAGGGATCGGAAAGCCTCATTCCGCTCCTCGATCTGGCCATCGAGAAGGTGGCGCTGCAGGGAGTCGACGAAATCATTCTCGCCATGGCCCACCGCGGACGACTGAATGTATTGGCCAATATCATCGGCAAATCGCCGCAGGAAATCTTTCGGGAATTCACCGATCCGACTCCCGAACAGCATATTGGTCGTGGCGATGTGAAGTATCACTCAGGGTTCAGCGGGGATTGGCGATGTGCCGGCGGTCGCACAATCCATCTGTCGCTCTGCTTCAATCCCAGCCACTTGGAATTCGTCAATCCGGTCGCAATCGGGCGTACACGGGCGAAGCAAGATCGTGCCGGCGACGTCGATCGGCGCCGCGGTATGGTGTTGCTCATTCATGGTGACGCGGCATACGCGGGCCAGGGGATCACCCAAGAAACATTGAACATGAGTGATCTGCCCGGCTTTCGCGTTGGAGGCGCACTCCATGTCATTGTGAACAATCAAGTCGGTTTCACGACGTCACCCGAAGAAGGCCGGTCGACGCATTACGCCAGCGATGTTGCCAAGATGCTGCAGGTGCCTGTCTTTCACGTCAATGGCGAGCATCCCGAAGCGGTCGCCCAGGCCGTGTCGCTGGCACTCGATTTCCGTGCTCAGTTTCGCCGCGACGTCGTCATCGACATGTATTGCTATCGCCGCTGGGGACACAACGAAGGAGATGAACCGAGTTTCACTCAGCCTCTGATGTATCGCGCCATCGAACAGCGCCAGTCCGTACGGGACGGATACTTGGAGCATCTTCTGGCTCTCGAAGAAGTGACTCGCGAGGAAGCCGACCGAATCGCCGAGCAGCGCCGCGAACATCTCGATAACGAATTCAAACGGGCTAAACAGAAGGATTTTGTGCCGCGCCCGCATAGCCTCACTGGCAACTGGCAGGGTTATCAAGGAGACCTGGAGCCGGAGAGCGATGAACCGGAAACGGGAGTCGCCGCGGAACGACTCGCCCAACTGCTGCGCAAGGTGACGGAGACTCCCGCCGACTTTCATGTCCATCCCAAGTTGCGGCATAGCATCGAGCGCCGGCGAAAAATGGCCGACGGCGAACAGCCACTCGATTGGTCGTCGGCCGAAGCCTTGGCGATCGCCACACTAGCGACCGAAGGGCACCGTGTTCGACTCACGGGACAAGATTCGGCTCGCGGCACTTTCAGTCAGCGACATGCCGTGTTGCACGACGTGGAGGATGGTCACATTTATGAGATCTTCCAACACCTGGCGGATGAGCAGGCCCCCGTCGAGGTAATCAACAGTCCGCTGTGTGAGGCAGGCGACATCGGATTTCAATACGGATACAGCC
>CAZFLF010000734.1:0-4277 GCA_964519825.1 uncultured Pirellulaceae bacterium
AATCCGGATGGCGGACCTCGAAAAATCGTCCGTCTGCCATGCGGATGATGAACGGATAGAAAGGTAAGCGGTGCAGCGCTTCGCGGAACTTTTCGGTCGTCATAGGCACACTCACTTAGAGGGAATCACCATAATAATCATACCATTCACGAATCATAGAAGCAAATTTGGCGACTTATCGGTAGTGGGTCCGTTTGAATTTTAATTCTTCGAGAAAGCCGGGACATCGGCCAATTCTACCAAATCTTCGATCTTCCAGCGCCGGGGCACGATGCCGGCCGCGACCGCTGGCGTGGTTTTCAGGGTTTGGTGAACGCGGACAAAGTTGTGATAGGCGAACGTAATCGCGATGCTGTAGGCCAGCATTTCGGCCTTCTTTGAAAAGGCGTTCGTGAGGCGGGTATAGCGGCGGTTTTGCATCCGGATATTCAGATTTTGCCTCTCGGCATACGACGTGGAAACAAACTCAAAATCTGGATTGCCGTCAACGTGTTTTTTGTCCGCGCCCAAACATTTGCCGGGGCTGTATTGGCGCTCTTCATCCGGGCTGCCGTAGATTTTGATTAGCTGCGCGTAATCGACGTTGCCCTGGAAAGCATCATCCATCGCGTTGACATAGAGCCGGTTGCCGTCCGTGGTGACTTGAATTCGGCCCGTTACTCTCTCGGCCAAGTCTTGGCAAAAGGCGTGCGCGTTCGCAGCGTCACGAGCGCCAAGACGCCAGCTAACAATCAGCTTGCTTTCCGCGTCGATCGCTGTCCAGGTCCACATCGAACCGACACCCGGCATACCGCGCATTTCGTCCGGCACGTTCTTATCTTTGGCATACGAAAAACACCAGATTTCGTCGCACTCGACGCGCTTCGTATTTAGGTTGCGAAGCATCTTGTCTTGAAACTTCAGGCAGGCTTCGCCGATCTCGCGCGTGAGGCGTTGAACGGCATTCTTGGAAGCGCCCGTAATCCGAACCGTTGCTCGCACCGAATTGCCTTCCACTAAGCACCGGATAACCGCACACCGCTTTTCATGGCTCATTTTGTTCATGCCCTTATTATGCTTGAGCGGTCAAGCATTGTCAAGGGGCTATTATCCGGCAGGATGGAGGATATACTTGGCTACTCCCACCCAGCACAAAGAGACCCTTATATGGCGAAAAACACCCACAAACCAAGCCGGCCAAGATACGATCTGCTGCAAGGGGTTATCGCAGAAGGAAGCGCAAAAGCCCAGTTAGATGTGCATGGGCGCAGTAACGCACTGAAGCAGTTGGAGGGTGTATCTGGCACTCGGGTCGTATTCTACTGGTCTCGTCTTGATCGCCCGCTAGTGCGAACTGACGTTATGCCGATTGCGAACATGCTTCAAAGCGTCGGGAGAGTAAACGATCTAGATTTTGTGATCGTCAGCCCGGGCGGAGACGGCACCGCAGCGGAAACGATTGTTGATCTGTGCCGAAAGTATTGCAATTCTCGTTTTCGTGTCGTGGTTCCGGCATATGCAAAGAGCGCTGCGACGCTAATTGCCCTTAGCGCAGACGAAATCGTAATGGGAGAAAGTTCAGAACTAGGGCCGATTGACGCTCAGGTATTCGTCATGCAGGACGGGATAGAGCAACAAGTTTCTGCGGACCACGTTATCAGGGCCCGCAATACTGCCGTGAGTAATTTAGGGTCGGCAAATCCCGCTGAGGTGCAGGCCGCACAAATACAGCTTTCAACGTTGTCTGCACCGTTCTTGCAATATTGTGAGGATTCCATGCAGTTTGCGCGAGACTTTGCTGGCAAGCAACTACGCGCTCATATGTTTTCAGCCGAAATCGCGCAAGACGCTCTGACTTGGGGAGGGAAAATAGATCAACTCATTGCCAACTTGACCGCATCCAGCATTCATTTATCTCACGGCCGAATGATTACGGCTGCGGACATGAAAACTAGCGCAGAATTGAATTGCCTGAAGGTGAATGAACTTGGCGCAGATAGTCCGTACTGGCTTGCTGTTTCCGAATTGCTTCTGCGAACAGAGATAATCGCACAACAATCCAAGATAGGCAAAATACTATATGCCAAAGGATTTGAGTTGTTCGGCGCTTAGAAGCTGTGAATGACGGGTTTTGGTGGTGCCATTCCAACCGGCCGAAACTGACTGCGCTCGCAGGCTTCCGCCTTAGCTCGTTCACGGGCTTCTTTCGCGGCAGCTTGCCGAGCCTTCTGCTCGGTAATCTTTCGCACAAAATCCGAAAGCTTGAGCCAATCGTTTTGAGTGTCTTGAGGCATGGTTATCACCTTGGCAAGAGAAAGCCGCGCTTCCAAGCCAGCGACCTCAATACTTATCGTGTTGGCGAACGTGTATCCTTTAAGGTGGCAATAGTATCTTGCGCGACCATAAAGGTCAACATCTCAATTCTACACCAAGGATTACTCGGGGGTAGCCTATGTACCTGGTTTTATCCAGCGTGCCTGAGCAGCCTTCTTAGCTATCGCCTTTCGCTTGGACGCCGACAGCTTGTCAGCACGCGCTTTTCCGCCCTTTAATCCCCCAAGCCGGCCCAGGGCTACCGCAGCAGGGTTCTTTAAAGGTGGCGGTCCTGCATCCGGTGCAATCGAATTCAGCACCTTGCGGGCGAGCTGCTGGTGGTCCTTGGGTGGTTTCTTCTTTGTTGGTTTTGTTGCCATGCTGGAAGTATGGCCAAGACGGCGCTGCTTGTCCAGTCAAGCATAGCATAAGCCGACGAAAACTGCAATGACTTTTTTGGCCACTTGGCTTTCATTCAATCGCACGGCCATGCTAAAATCGGCTGCTTGTCCAGTCAAGCATTGTTTTTTGGGGGGAGCTGGAGTGGCGGGATACTCGTATAAATGGCGCTGCCCTAACTGCCGCACCAAGCTTCAGTTGAAGATGCGAGTTACGCAGACGAAGCGCAAGTGCCCGCACTGTGGCACTTTGGTTACACCGGAGGAAATTGATCGCCAGGGCTGCCGAGAAATGCTAACCGGAGGATGTGGCTGCCTTGTGATAATCATACTTCTGCTGATTTGGCTGCTGTGACAACTCCCGTGCCAAACTCACCGCGCGCGAGAATCAAACGGACCCACTACCGACTTATCATTCCTCCGCCCCAATATAACCTTCCTTCTCCAACCGCAAATAAATCTCATTCGCCGCTTCTTCCGCGCTAAGCTTGAGCGTGTCGATCACCACTTCCGCGTCGGTCGGCATGTCGTAAGGATCGCTGATGCCGGTGAATTCCTTGATGATGCCGGCCCGAGCCTTGGCATACAGGCCCTTGCGGTCGCGCTTCTCGCATTCTTCGACGCTCGTGTTCACGTGCACCAGGATGAAGCCGCCGTGCGGCGCGATCATGCCGCGGACGTCCTTGCGAGTGGCGTCGTAAGGCGCGATCGGGGCGCAGATGGCGATGCCGCGGTGCTTGGTGATCTCCGAGGCGACGTAACCAATGCGGCGAATGTTGATGTCGCGGTGCTCTTTGGAAAAACCCAGCTCGCTCGACAGGTTCTTGCGCACCAGGTCGCCGTCGAGGATCGTGATCGGCCGGCCGCCGAGCTCCAATAGCTTCGAGAGCAGCACGTTGGCGATCGTCGACTTGCCGCTGCCCGAAAGGCCCGTGAAGAACACGGTGAAGCCTTGCTTGCGGCGGGCCGGATGGCTGCGGCGCAGCTCTTTCACCACGTCGGGATACGAAAACCAGGCGGGGATTTCGGTGCCGAGCGCGAGCCGATCGCGGAGCTCGGTGCCCGAGATGTCGAGCGTCTTCTTGTCCTTGGGCACTTCGTCGATTGGATAGTACTTGTCTTCGTCCGGCAGGAAAACCATCTGCTTGAAGTCGACCATCTTCACGCCGAGCTCTTCTTCATGCTTCTGCATGAGCTCCTGGGCGTCGTACGGGCCGTAGAACGGCTTGCCGGACGAATCCTTGCCGGGGCCCGCATGATCGCGCCCGACGACCAAGTGCGTGCAGCCGTGGTTCTTGCGGATGATCGCGTGCCAGATCGCTTCGCGCGGCCCGCCCATCCGCATCGCCAGCGGCAACAACGACAGGTACGCCGTGTTCTGCGGATAATGGTTCATGATCGCCTGGTAGCAGCGGACGCGCGTGTAATGATCGACGTCGCCTGGCTTGGTCATCCCGACGACCGGATGCACCAGCAAGTTAGCTTCCTCATCCTTTGACGCCCGCAGCGTGAGCTCGTGGTGCGCGCGGTGCATCGGGTTACGGGTCTGAAAGGCGACGATTTTCCGCCAGCCGCGTTTGACGAATT
>CAZFLF010000735.1:0-4272 GCA_964519825.1 uncultured Pirellulaceae bacterium
ACTTTGTGCTGGTTGCGATTTCGGGCTGTGGAAAATCAGTGCCCCAGCCGCTGACCCAGCGTGACACCAAGAATGCCGTCGCGGCGAACGGGGTCAGTTCCGTACTTAATGAACTGACCCAACGTGACACGAAAAACACCAGCGTGGCGAACGAGGTCAGTTCCGTCCGCACGGAGACGATTTCGAGCCACGAGTGGATGCTGGCCAAGCTCCGCGAGACGCGTGCGAGGACTCCTGACGAACACAAGTATCTTGGCGACCGGCGCGCCCGCGAGTTGCGGCTGGCCATTGGCACCGCGGCATCGCAATCACCTGTCGAGCGCTGCAGACTGTACTTCTCGTTGGCCGACGCGGAACTGCGGCTAGGGCGTGAGCCGGAAGCAATCGAAGCGTATACCGAGTGCTACCGTCTCCTGCAACACCTCGAAGGCCAGATCTCTCCCAGGGAAGTAGTAGAGATGTTGTTTCAGATGGGCGTCGCCTACATGCGCGTTGGTGAAACGCAGAATTGTTGCGCCCGGAATTCACCCGACAGTTGCATTTTGCCGCTTCGCGGCGAGGGAGTTCACAGGAACAAAATGGGGTCGGAGCAGGCCATTCAGTACTTCACCGTGGTGCTTCGTAGTGCACCGTCGAACACGAGCATGCACTACCAAGCACGTTGGCTGCTCAACATCGCTTACATGACGATCGGCGGGTATCCGGAACACGTCCCCTCGGAGTTTCTAATACCACCTTCTTCGTTTGAATCAGATGAAGTATTCCCCCGCTTCGTCAATGTGGCGAAGGAACTGGGGATCGACACGTTCAGCTGTAGTGGCGGCGTAATCGCCGACGATTTCGACAACGACGGCTATCTCGATCTAGTGGTTTCCACCTGGGACACGTCGGGGCAACTTTTCTACTTTCAAAATACGCAGGACGGTGCTTTCAAGGAACGGTCTGTCGTGGCTGGGCTGACCGGACTCTTCGGTGGCCTGAATATGGTGCAAACCGACTACAACGACGACGGGCTCATGGACATCCTTGTGTTGCGCGGGGCGTGGCTCACACCAGGGGGACATCCCAACTCATTGATTCGAAACAACGGGGACGGCAGCTTTACCGATGTCTCCCTCGAAACCGGATTCGCGGACATTGACCTGCCGACGCAGACAGCGTCCTGGGCTGACTATGACCGGGACGGGGATTTGGATGTCTACATTGGAAACGAAGCCTCCAATGGCCACCCCGTTGACTGCCAACTATTTCGCAATAACAGTGACGGAACCTTCAGTGACGTGGCCGAGCAACTCGGTGTGACAAACGTGTACTTTACGAAAGCGGTGGTATTTGGAGATTTTGATGGCGACCTCTGGCCCGATATCTACGCCTCCAACTTCCAGGGCGACAACCGGCTCTACCGGAATCAGGGTGGTGTAAGGTTCACCGATGTGGCCGCTGATCTGGGGGTTACCAAACCGACCAAGAGTTTCCCCGCTTGGTTCTGGGACTTTGACAACGATGGACATCTCGACATCTTTGTGGGTGCGTACGCTGTCGGAATCGATCAGTTGGCACTTGCTCACCTGGGACTTCCCGTCACAGAAGAAATCGCGATGCTGTACCGTGGCGACGGGTCAGGCGGGTTCGAGAACGTGACGCGCACCATGGGCCTGACTCGCCCCAGCAGTGTCATGGGGTCCAACTTTGGCGATTTAGATAACGACGGCTTTCTCGATTTTTACGTGGGGACAGGCTATCCCGATTATCAAGAATTGTCGCCCAACTTGATGTACCACAACCAACGTGGCAAACGCTTTGCCGATGTCACGATGGCCGGCGGATTCGGTAATCTGCAGAAAGGTCACGCCGTCGCCTTCATTGATCGCACGAATAATGGCATTCAGGATGTTTTCGAACAGATGGGAGGCGCGCTATTGGGAGACAAGTTTTACGATGCGTTGTATCAAAATCCGGGATTCGGCAACCATTGGCTCGCGCTGCGACTTGTCGGGACTGCCTCGATCCGTTGCGCGATTGGGGCCAAGATCCGTCTGGATTTTGTCGAAGACGGGCAGCCGAGAACCGTCTACCGGCATGTCAACAGTGGTGGTAGTTTCGGGGCCAATCCTTTGCGGCAGACGATTGGCATCGGCCAGGCAACCAAGATCGAGCGGCTGTCAATCGTCTGGTCCGGCACGGGACAGGTGCAGGAGTTTTTCAATGTCCTTCCCGACCAACAATTGGTCGTTATCGAAGGACGGGAAACATACGCTCGGCTAGATTCCGCGTCCTCCCGCATCGCGCCGTAGGCGCCGTCCTCCCAGAGAACTGGCCTCCCGGCGGCAAGCTCGAGCCTGTTTGCCTCGAGTAAGTGACGCTCAAGGAATGGAGTGACGGAGCTCGAACAATTCAGGCGTGCCTTCCACGACCAGAAATTCACGATCAGTGCCCACATCCTGAAATACTTGTTCCATACCCGAGGGAAAGCGTATCGTGAGCCGATCGATCCGCGTGGCCGCGCCGAGACCAAAGTGCAACTTCCGCTCATTGCTCGCCTGATATCCGCCGCCGGCGGTTAGTTGCCGTAGGACGACAGTTCCGGCGGTTTCGATCGTTGCCGTGGCGCCGATGGCGTCTCGGCTCGATCGAGTACCCCGTAATCTCAGTGAAAGATAATGATTCGAAGTAGCAGTCGTATTTTCGAGCAATACTGCCGGCCGATCGAGGTGTGAGATGGCGATGTCGTCCCGACCGTCGCGATTCCAATCGAGCAAGGCCAGACCGCGCCCCCGATGGCGTCCTTGAAAGTACCTGCCCAGCGTTTCTCCAGACATTAACTCAAACCGTCCGCTACCCAGATTGCGAAAGTAGTGGGGCGCCATTTGGAATGGAATACCCTGCTCTCTGAGATCGTCGATATGGCCGTTCGCGACGACCAAATCAAGGTTCCCGTCCAGGTCGGCGTCCAGGAACTGTGTCCCGAAACCCACCATGGGAAGTGACGCTGCGCGCATTCCATTCTGCTGTGTTGCGTCATTGAATCCGTATTCCGCTTGCAGGTAAAGAGTGTTGGACTCGGCGAAGAAATTGGTAATGAACAGATCCAACCGTTGATCGTTGTTACAGTCCCCGATGGCGATACCCATAGAGCCTGTTGCCACGCCATCGCCATTGAAGGCAACCCCCGTTTGAATTGCTTGTTCGATCAGAATTGGAAGCTCACTGCTTCGGGGCGTTTGATTCTGGAAGAAGAAATTCGCTCTTGTATCGTTTGCGACAAACAGGCTCAGCCGTCCGGAGCCGTCAAAATCCGCAGCGACGATTCCCAAGCCTTTACCACCGTCCACTTCAATTCCCGATTCAGCGGTCACGTCCTTGAAGCGTCCATCGCCAAGGTTCAGATGGAGCCGATCCTGCGCGGCTTCGAATACTGTCGGTTTGCACATCCGCGGGGTTTTGTCTACGTCATGGCACACGCGGCGGAAGATGTCATCGCCCTGGAGATAGTTGACGCAGTAAAGGTCCGGCAGTCCATCACCGTTTATGTCTGCAATCAGGCAACTCGTTGTCCAATCCTGCCTTTCGGAACCAGCCTCGATTGCGACGTCGGCAAAAGTCCCGTCGCCATTGTTGCGGTACAAACAATTCTTACCGATATTGCCCACGAGAATATCGTCGAAGCCGTCATTATCGAAATCGCCGACTGCGGCTCCTTGACTAAACCCAGGCTCAAAGATTCCCGCGCTTTGTGTGACGTCAACAACCGTGCCGTCAGCTTGGTTGCGAAACAGCCGATCAATGTATTGCCTATTCGTTGCCGTCGGCGGCCAGGGACACCCTTGAGTTAGATAGACATCAGGCCAGCCATCGGCATCAAAGTCCAGGACGGCAACTCCGCCCCCCGTCAACTCATACATCTTCCGTCCTTCTCCCGATCGGGACGGGCTGCTGAAGTAGCCAAAGCTGAACCCGGAATCGGGGCCAATTTCCGCAAAAGACACCACACTGGAAGTCACGCTTAGAGCAGCATCCCGCGAAGAACTTGAGGACGGCTGATTCCAAGTAGGCAGTGGGAAATCCGACAAGTCGATGTGCAGGGCTGGATTGGCCAATGCCAGTGTTTGGGGTGGATGCTCCGCGAGTCGCCCGTGCAACTCCGAGGCACGCTGCTGTGCCCAAGCGAGACTGCGGTCCTGCTCCAGTGCGACGCGGCACCAGCCCCAGGCTTCCCACAACCTGCCGAGCAGTTCCATCTGATCGACAATTTGTTGAATGACTGCTTCGGTA
>CAZFLF010000736.1:0-4269 GCA_964519825.1 uncultured Pirellulaceae bacterium
CATCATCGCCGCGCGACGAGCTGGATACAAACCGAAGATCACGCCGATTCCTACCGAAATGCCAAATGCCAAAACGATCGACCACCAACTGACGATTGTCTGGATACTGGCGAAGTAGCTAACCACGACTGGAATCGCCACGCCCAGGATCACTCCCAAAACGCCGCCTACGGACGAGAGAAGTATTGTTTCGATCAGAAACTGCGTTGTGATATCGGAGCGGCGCGCCCCTAGCGCGCGACGAATCCCAATCTCGCGAGTCCGTTCGGTCACACTGGCCAGCATGATATTCATGATGCCTATGCCGCCGACTAATAGCGAAATCCCGGCGATACAGCCCAGCACCAAATTCCAAATCCGCTTCTCATGCTCCGCTTGTTGCAACAATTCCAGCGGCACCTGTAACTCGTAGTCTTCGGCGTCCGGATGGGAAAGCCGCAGCAGCTTCTCGGCCATCGCGGCCGTCTGACTGACGAATTCCTCGCTGGTAACTTGCAGTGTGATTTCGTTCAACTGCGTCAGCTCATAACTGCGACTGCCGGTCGTGCGAATCATCTGCAATTCACCGAATCGGCGTTGCGCACAGGTCAGCGGAACGTAAATATCGTCGTTGAGGTTGGCTTGGCCGACCGCGCCTGGCGTGGCATTGCCACTCCCCTGCGGTGCCAGAACTCCGACGATGCGATACACGTCGTCGCCAAGCAATACCGCTTGACCGATCGGATCGGCAAAAGAAAACAATCGCTCGGCAGCGCCCGCGGCGAGTACCGCAACGTTTTGAGTGTTGTATAAATCGGACGAGGTGATGAATCGGCCGCGCAGCAGGCGGACGTTCTTGACGAGCAGGAACTCCGGGGTTGTTCCGAGGATACGAGCGTTGGGAATGCGATGATGATGATGCTGAGCGTCCCCCACAACCAGAGCGATCGGCACCGCACTGTTGATGGTCGGCAACGTGGCTTTGAGCCTGGCGAAGTCCGAGTGTTTCAGTCCGTATTCCAAGATCGAGCTACGGTTCTGCCCGGAGCTCGCCGACGAACTCGACGCGGCCTGTTGGCTGGGCTTAACGCTCCGAATGATCACGTTGTTCTGGCCGAGTTCGCGGATGCGCGCCAGCGCCTCTTGCTTGGATCCTTCTCCTATGGCCAGCATCGAAATGACCGAACCGACGCCTAAGATGATACCCAGCACCGTCAATAAGCTGCGGAGCTTATGCAGGAGTATGTTCTTCACGCCGACTTGAAAAGTGGTGAGGTACATCGGACCGAGCTGGCAGGGGATGGCAACAGACTTACCAATTACGCTTTTTGCGGGCTGGTGGTCTGGGTGCTGGTGGGACGATCTTTCCCCGAGCGCGGGCCGCCGGCGCGTTTCTTTTTCGGGTCGACCAGTTTGTCCTTGGTTGTTTTCTTTTCGGCAATTTTTTCCACGGGCAGTTTGGGCACATCCGGGGCGCCCGCATCCGGCGCGATCTCGTTCGTCGATGAGGACTGCTCGTCGAGCAATATCATCGGGTTCAGGATCACACGATCATTGAGGCTCAAGCCCTCCGTGACGTGGACCCACTTATCATTGCTGCGCCCGAGTACTATTTTTTTCTTTTCGGCACCCGCCGGACCATCGAGGTAGCACCAGGTATTCTTTTCGATTTGCACCACAGCTTGAACCGGCACCGCCAGCACATTGCGGAGGCGGTCGATGTGGATATCCACTACCGCGGTCATACCCGGTTTGAGGTTTTCGACCTTGTCGGGAATTCGAATCACGCAATCGTAGGTCTTCACGCTGGAACCGCTCCAACCGTTGTTGGCGGGTACCACGGCAACGGTCTCCACAACCCCGATATAAGACCGGTTCGGAAACGCATCGACCTGCACGGTGACTGGCAAACCCGCAATGACCTGGTCGAGGACAGCTTCATGGATCCGAGTTTTGATCTGCATTTGCGATAGGTCGGGAAGACTCAGAATCTGCTGCCGTTCACGCACCGAAACTCCTTCGGCGATTTCCGTGTCATTGCTCCCCCGATCCTCTCGAGTAAAAACCGCCATACCGTCGTGCGGTGCAAAGATCTTGCACTTGCCCACTTGAACCTTGAGCTTTTCCAGCCGCTCTTGTTCTTTGGATTCCCCAGCCTCAGCTTCTTGGTTGGCGGCCAGGGCCTGGGCAAGTTTTGATTCGTTGTCGGTCACAACTTGCTTGACGGCTCGCTTGGAGGTCTCGACGTCTCCGTTGAGCGACAGGAGTCTCATCCTTTTCGTGTAATCTTCCAATTGCAGTCGGGTGGCTTCTGTCGTACTCAATCGATTCATCGATGCGGCCAACTTGTCTTCGGCCTGTAGCAGCTTGAAGCGGCTCTGATCCAAATCGTTCTTACCTCGATAGCCAAGTTTAAACAGTTCATCGATGCCGCGCTTTTCGGCTTGTTGCAGCGCCAACGCCGCCTGGGACTCATCGATCAGATTCCTGGTTTCATCGATCGTTCGGGCGATTTCGTCGAGTGCGAGTTTATGTTCTCCACTTTTCACGTCCTCGAACATCAAGAGTTGAAGTTCCGCCAATTGCAACTTCAAGTTCGCTTCGGCCAACGCAGTTTCATTTTGCGTTTTCTGGTTCTCGTACTTGGCTTTCGCCTGAATGTGGAGGGAGATCGCTCGCTGGTGGTCCAAGACTTGGCGGTCAAGTTTCTCGCGAATCGTCGCGGAATCAAGTTCCACCAGCAGGTCCCCGTTCTTCACCGCGCTACCGTTCGGAACGATGAAGATGATCTGGGTGCCGTAGTTGCCACCACGGTCGACGGAACTGTTCTCCACTTCGCAGCGAATTCCCGTTTGAACTTGGCTCTCCAAACTCCCGCGCTCCGTCACCACAATGGGCAAATCCGATTTCGTCACGATGTACGGTATGTATTGCTGCCGGGGACCGGAGGCGTTCGAGACAAAACTCCATGCCCAGACGGGAACGGTCACAACGCCACACAAAATCGCCAAACTCACCGCCCAACGGCGAGCTTTTTGCCACAGACGGAGGGCTTGCGTAGCATTCACGATTTGTCCTCAAGGCGGGGTGACGGGACAAAGTACCGGCAGGGAATTCAACTCCGGAACGGACTCCGAGTTGCGGCCAGCATCGTGGCCAATCTAGGTAGGCTCAATGAACGGTGCCATTATAGCCACAATCGGACGCCTGGGTCTACTCGCAGGTGCTCAGAATGAATCGTCGTTAAGGTTTATCTAGATCACCAGGTTAAAGCATCGTGCCAAATCCGAATTCAGCGGTGTATGATGTTCCGCCACGCTCGGCTTTCCGTCGTCCATCAGAGGATTTCATGCGCATCACCGCCATCGAGTCGTATCCTGTTGAGATCCCACTCAAGCCTGCCTATCGGATGATCACAGCCCTCGGGGTGCACGATGTGTCGCGATACGTCGTCGTCCGCGTCCTAACCGATGCTGGAATCGAAGGGGCCGGTGAAGCAACGGTCTCGGTACGCTGGAGCGGAGAGTCGGTCTGGGGAGCGAAGGCCCTGATCGATCGAATCCTCGCGCCGGCTGTGATCGGTTGCGATCCGTGCGATGCGGAGGAGGTCGACCGTCGCCTGGACCTGGCCGCGGTCCAGAACTGGTTCGCTAAGTCAGCCATTGAAATGGCCTGCTGGGACATTCGCGGGAAGGCGGAAAAGAAACCGATCTTCGAGCTGTTAGGGGGCGCGTGTCGGCCTCTGACCGTTCGCTGCCGATTCTCGATGGGTGCGTACGAAGTCGATCGTGCGCGGCGCCGGGCTGCGGAGTTAATTGCGGAAGGATTCGACACGATCAAAGTCAAGGTCGGCGGCCCCGCCGAACTTGACTTGGCTCGCGTCCGAGCGGTCCGCGAAGTGATCGGTCCCGATCGGCAGTTGACGATCGATGCCAACTGTGGCTGGGATGCGGATACTGCAGTGTACTGTGTCAATGCGCTCGATGACTGCCGGCTGGCGCTGGTCGAACAACCGACTCCCAACGGCGATTATGCGGCACTGGCCCGCGTTCGACGCGAGACAAAACCTCCGGTCATGGCCGATGACATTTGCTTCGACATGGTCCACGCCCGCGAGTTGATCCGCAACGAATGTTGCGACGTGATCAATCTGTACCCGGGCAAGCAGGGTGGCTTGCGTAAAGCACGATTGATTGCCGAGTTTGCCGAACGACACGGGGTTGCCTGCTCGATCGGCTCGAATTTGGAGTTCGACGTCGGAACAGCCGCCATGGCCCATTTCGTTGTGTC
>CAZFLF010000737.1:0-4250 GCA_964519825.1 uncultured Pirellulaceae bacterium
AGCGGACTACAAATGCCTGTCGCTTTCGCGCCCCCCGCGCAAAACGAGTCGCGCCGCAACCTGTTTCTCGCGTCCGTGCGACAAGATGATGCTCCATTCGACGTGTTTGGCGAGAACACGTCGGCCATTCTCGGCCGGTTCCGTTTTGCGGGCGGGCTGAGCTCTCGGCGGCTCGAGAACACGCTGGATGATGATGTGCTGGCCACTTACAGCGACGGTTCAGCCTGTCTTGTCTTGACCTCATCAGACATGGGTACGCTGGCGGTGCTGAATGCCGACTTGAATAATTCGAATCTTCCCACCGGCGAGGCCTTCGTCCCTTTGCTGGACCAACTGATTGAACGGCTGTTACAGCGTCCGCGGTCCCAAGGCAACGCAGTAGGTGGCGAGCCTCTGGTGGCTCGTTTGCCGGCAGGTCTCGGCGTCGCCAGCGAATTGAAGGTCGTGGGTCCGGAGACTGCCGGTGCGCCTGGCTCCGATATGAAAGGAGAGCTTTTGGACGAGGGAGTCGGCGTCGTCTGGCGGTGGCCTTCGCCAGATGTTCCGGGAGTGTACCGCATACAGCGTGCAGATCAGACGCTGTTTGCCTTACCAATCAACCTGCATGACGAGGAAAGCCAATTGGAACCTCTCGCCTCCGACGTCTTGCAAAATCGTCTGACCAGCGGCTTGGCAGTTCACTACCGTTCGACGGACGCTGCGACCGACGAACGGGACGTGCTTTGGGCCTGGCTACTGGTCGGATGTGTGTGCTGCGTGATCGGAGAATCCGTCGCGCTGATCGCCTTTCGGAGTTAAGTATGTCGCGACTTGTTTTCGACCCCATCATCCCACTCGCCTTGTGGCTCCCTTTGGCCCTGGCCGCAGCGTCGGTGTTGGTCGCCTACTACTTTTCGAGCCGCGGAAGAATAGGTGGCAAGCGTCGCGCCAGCGTGTTTTCGCTGATGACCCTGGCGGTCGCCTTGCCGCTTGCCATTCTGCTGAATCCGACTTGGGTCGAGCCACTTCCTCCGCCCGCCGGTAAACCACGGCTGACCGTCCTAGTAGATCAGTCCGCCAGCATGGCCACGACCGATATCGCGGGGGGCAAGTCACGATATGTCGACGCGGTACGGATTGCGGACCAGATGGTCGGACAGCTTAAGAGCCAATTCGACGTGCGCATCCGCTCGTTTGCTGAAGACGGTACTTGGTCTGACTCGGCGAGGCTGGCCGCAACCAAGCCAGACGGTCCGGCGACCGATCTCGCTGCCGCGATCGAACAGTCGCTCGATGAACAGCCGCAGGGGCAATCCATGTTGCTGTTGAGCGACGGCATCCACAATGCCGGAGGAGGCGCGACGCGCGTGAGGCGGAGCGTTGAGAAAGCCCGTGCAATGGCAGCTCCTATTTACACACGGACCAGCGGCGGAAAAACCAGTGCCAAAGATGTGGAAGTTGCCTTGAACTTGCCTCAGGAGATGGCATTTGTCGGACAGAGCGTGCCGATTCGCGTGTCGGTACGTCAACGAGGCTCGGTTACGGATCTCGCGCGCATCTCCTTAGTGTTGGACGACAAGATTGTCGAAAGCCAAGATGTCGCGCTGCGACCCGATGCCACATCGGAGGCGACATTCCTGGTAGGCCAGCCGGCCAGCGGGTTATATCGATTCGAATTCCGCGCGGATCAGCACGCCGATGAGGTGACGGCGGTTAACAACGTCGCCACACTCTTGCTGCGAGTTGTCGACGAGCCGGTCCGAGTTTTGTTGCTGGAAGGTAAGCCTTATTGGGACACGAAATTTCTGGTTCGCACGCTGGCGGGTGATCAATCGATTGAATTGACGAGCATTGTTTGCATGACGCCGGGGCGGTTCCTTCAACGCGATATCTCCCGGCCGCAAACGGGAGTCGGCGATGCAACCGCACCGCTTACCACAAACCCGATGCCCGGCACGAAACCCCCATCCGCGAATGAATCAGCCGTGCGAAAAGAAGCCTGGAAGGTGGTTTCCGACGCCCGGAAGCTGCTCAGCGATCCTGCCGTGTTGAACTCGTATCAGATTATCGTCCTGGGTCGTGATGCAGAGGTCTACCTCGACGACCAGGTGCTGGCGCAATGGAAAAAGTGGCTGACCGAAGGGAATGGTTCGTTGGTTTGTTTTCGAGGTGCTCCATCATCGCAAGTGAGTCAACGACTTGGCGAGTTAATGCCGGTGCGGTGGACTCCGCGGCGGGAATCGCGGTTTCGCGTGCGGCTGACTGAATCGGGTCAGTCATTGCATTGGTTACCTACCGAAGGTGGCGACGAGGATGTGCTGGCCAACTTGCCGTCGTTAGCCAGTGTCACCCAGGCTGAGCGGCCCAAACCATTGGCGGTCATTTTAGCGACGGCGGCGGGCGAGGCAGAACAGCCCGAGCCAGTCATCAGTTACCAACCGATCGGCAACGGTCGCGTTGTGATGGTTGAGGGGACCGGGATGTGGCGTTGGGCTTTTCTGCCTCCGGAGCATCAAGACCACGATGCCACGTACGGACTTCTTTGGCGTAGCCTGGTTCGTTGGCTTGTGGCCAACGCAGGCCTTCTGCCATCGCAACGGCTGGCCATGCGCAGCGACAAAGTTATCTTTGCCACAGGCGAGACCGCCAGTGCCACACTTCTTATGCGCGAAGCCGGCGAGCCCCCGCAAATCGAACTGACAGGTGGGAAGCTGGATCAACCGCAGCGTTTCTCACCCGTGCCGACAGGGACTTCAGCCGGCCAATTCCGTGTCGTGTTCGGAAAACTTGCTGAAGGGCGCTACCGAGCGAAAGTTGTTGGCGCCGAGGATCGCGATCCGGCATCGATTGCTCTGTTTGACATGCGAGGTAGTCTCGACGAGCGACTTGACCTCGCCGCTCGCCCCGACCTGATGGCATTGATCGCGGAGCAAAGTGGTGGTGCGGTTCTGACAGCCGATGACGCCAGCGAATTGTCACAGAAATTCACCGCGCACTTATCTGCCAGTTTGCCGCAACGCACGGTCCGCGTCACGGCTTGGGACCGCTGGTGGGTATTGTCCTTGGTCTTCGCTCAATGGGCGATGGCATGGGGACTGAGACGAGCAACGGGATTGGTATAGAAAGGGTCGAGAGTCGAGAGTCGAGGGTCGAGAGCCAGAAAAGGGTCGAGAGTCAAGGGTCGAGAGCCAGAAAAATGGAGGGCCGAAAGCCAGCGCTTCTGGCCCTCGACCCTCGACCCTCGACTCTCGACCCTTCTGCTACAATGACGGCCCAAACTTGGAGGCTCGAACATGTCGGACCGTAGGCTACATTTGCTGCTCAGCAAGGTTCGCCGGCGTGTTCTGATTATCGGTGGAACTGCGGGAGTCCTCTGGGGATTGGCTGCGGCCTCGTGCGTGTTGTTGGCCAGTGTGTGGCTGGATTTGCTGTGGGAGCTATCTCCGCCGTTACGAATCAGCGCCGCGGCAAGTGCTGTGTTGGCGATTGCGACTGCGATTGTGTTGCTCGGCGCCAAATCGCTTCGAGCTGCCCAAGAGTCCCTCGCGGTGCGCCGGTTGGATCAGGCGGGGCGCTACGGCGGATCGGTCGTCAGCGGTTGGGAATTGTCTTCTCCCATGCCACCCGATCCGCGGCAGACCAATTTGTTGCTTACCGCAGGTCTGGCGACTCTGGCAGTCGACCAAGCTACTCGTCTGGCGGAAAGAGTGCCCACCTCGCAGGTTGTTTCATTGCGGCCCGCGCGCAACGCCGCGACAACGGTGGCAGTCATCGCGGGCGCCCTCGGCGTCCTCGCGTTGTGCATGCCCACGTTGGCAAGGGTCGAGTGGCAACGGTTTTCGAATCCCTACGGCGACGTGCCCCCCTTTTCGCACGTGCGGTTCCACGTCGAACCGGGCGATACCCAGGTGACTTATGGCAGTGCGCTGCACGTGCGTGTGACGGTGGATGGCGCGCCTGTCGAACGTGTCGAGCTAGTATTCGAAAACGTTGGTGGAGCCGAGGAAATACTGGCGATGTTTCCGGAAGCCGGAAATACTTGGCGAGCTACGCTGGCCAAGATTGACAAACCAGCGACGTATTTTGTCAGAGCGGAACGGGCACGCAGTCGCCGGTATAACATTGGTGTAATCACGGTCCCGCAAATTGCGTCGGTCCGTTTTCAAGTGACGCCGCCCCCGTACACCCGCGAAGCAGATTACCAAGGGTTGCTTCCCAAAGAAGGGATCGTGGGACTCGCTGGGACAAAAGTCAGTGTCTGGGCCAAAAGC
>CAZFLF010000738.1:0-4245 GCA_964519825.1 uncultured Pirellulaceae bacterium
ATCGAGTTCGATGGCTTGACGATAGGCGGCTTCCGCCTCCACGTAGCGGCTCAGGTGGTCCTGCAACAGATTGCCGAGGGCATTCCAGGGAATGTCGAGCTTGGGATTTAGTTCGATGGCTTGGCGATAGGCGGCTTCCGCTTCCGCGTAGCGGCACAGGTCTTCCTGCAACAGAATGCCGAGGCCGACCCAACGAACGGCCTTCTTGGGATCGAGTTCGATGGCTTGGCGATAGGCGGCTTCCGCCTCCGCATAGCGGCTCAGTTTCTGTAATACACCACCGAGGTTGTCCCAGGAATCGGCGTTGATCGGATTGAGTTCGGTAAACCATTTGATTGCCTCATTGACTTTATTCGCCATTCCACTGCGTTCAACGGCAAACCTTGCCCAAGCCACAATTGCGTAAGCAGATTGACATTTTGGAAGCAGATTCTCGAGCTGGTCGAACTCGGTCTCCGAGAAGCCTTTTTCTAGCACCGCTGCTCGGGCAAGCGCCGACAGAGTGGTATCCGTCGAGCCGAACGACGCTTCATCTGCTCCCACGACATCAACGAGATTAAGCATGCGTCCAGAGCGAATTGCCTCCCACAGATTCCGGCACGGCTCGCTTCCGAAGATACGCGAGCATAGCGCGTATTCCTCCTGAAGGATTTGGACAAGTTGACGTATTTCTTCGGTTGGCAGAGATTCCAGTTTCGCAACCATCCGCTTCTTACCTTCAATTGTCAGCGAGATCGAGCCACCGAATAAATCCCAAAACTCCTCGGCCGTGCAGTCGGGCCATTCTCGTTTTATTGATAGTATGCGGTCCCGGATTTCCCTAAGCGTTTTCAAATGGTTCGTAATTGGTTGGAGATGGGCGTCTCCGCCGTCGAGTTCGAGCACGTCTTCAAGTTTCAGCCGGAGCTCCCGGGTCATCTCCATCAGTACTTGCACACCGTGCCGCTCTAGCATTCGTGAGAGCGTCGGCTCCTCTACGGCCGAAGCGAACGCCAACGCCAACTCGGCATGCCGGCTTCGGTCGGGCGAACTCTCGAATGGCCATTTCTCCAGCCAGCGGCGGGCCTGGCCCGCGAGTTCCCGCGAACCATAAAACAGCTTCAGAAACTCGACCAGCCAGATCAATCGACGCCGCACGCGACGACTGCCCCGCATCAAGTACCAAATGTTGAAGAACCTCTCGGAGACCTGAAAGCCAGTCTTTGTGGCGGGCGGGAGAAGGACCTTCTCGACGACACCATCCCGGACCAGACGGTCGAGTTGCGTAGAGACCTTGTTCACCTCCATTCTCAACGCCGCCGCCAAGTCGGCCGCAGTCGCCGGATCCCAATTCAACGCCAACTGGTCGAACACTTGCTGGGCTTGCGGCGCGAGAGCTTCTACACGAGCCTTGTATAGTGGCGTGCTCTGGTCGAGCAGGTGCTCAACGTCCTGAATCACATTTCCTTCCTCGGAAGCGGCCAGCACCTGATACAGCAAGATGAGCGTGCGAGGATTGCCGCCGGTGAGCAGATGCAGTGTTGCGAGCCGGCCCGGTTCGCTTTCCACAATGTCGGTCACATGCGGCGTGCCTCCTCGTTCGGCGAGCATCACTAGCAGCCGGCGGGCCTCGTCGCGCGTCAACCCACGCAGCTCGTGTACCTGGAAGAAATCATAGAAGGCATCCTGGTACTGAAACGTGGCGGTCGGCGGCGTCACGCTGCTGCCAACAATCGTTATCCGCGACTCATGCGACAGGGTCTCGCGAAGTTGCCAATGCTGTTGTCGGTCGAGCCGATCCAGGATCAGATCGATGTTGTCGACTAGCAAAACCAGCCCACGATCGTTTTCCCGGCACCACGTCAGCAGCATTTCGAGCGCGCCCTGGGCCAGTGCACCCTCGTCGTCGCCGGTCAAGTCATTCACACATTGGTCGATACGCTGTGATGCCGCGCGATCGCTCCGTCGTTCCAAGGCATCCGACAGTGCATCGAGGCAATTCAACCAAAAATTGGATAACCTTGCGACGTTGTATTGATCCTCAGGAAATGCCAAGGCCATCCAGCGCGACGACAATTCCGGATCATCCTCAACGGCGTAACGCAATCGCCGCAGGAAGGTCGTCTTTCCCATGCCGCGCTGACCCACGAGCAGATGGTGTGACGATCCGGTCTCGGGCGTCGCAGTCCGAAGATCGGCCGCCACGCGATCGAACAACGACTGCCGCACGACGAACTGCTGGATCAGTTCATCCTTGCCCAGCCAGTCTGGGTTGTAGATGGCTATCGTGAGGTCGTGCGCTGAGGATGGCTTCATGGATCAAACCTACGCTTCCAGTAGTCGCGGAGGAGCGGTGAGCGGAAACGATATAGGTCTGCTTCCTTGACCACGTACCCGTCTCCCTCCAAGACGTCGAGTAGCCAAGTCAAGTGTTCCTCCCTTGCACTTGCCTCGGAAACATGGTGGATCAAAACTTGTTCCAGCATGCCGCGCGAGAGTCCGGTGGTTTCCCGCGCTACAGCGGTCAGCAGCGACCTCGCCCAGTTGTCTTCAGGCGTTCCCAATTCATCCGTCAGTCGCAGGCTCCAGTGATCGAAATAGATGCGAAACGCCGGGCCGATGGCGTCGTCGAATGCGGCATCAACTTCCGCGACCGTCGGCAAACGTCCCCCGTCGAGGCACCGATCCCGCAAGCTGGAAAAGAGAATGTGCAGCGAATGTGGAATACGCCAGCCAACGCGCGAGCAAATATGTCGTCGCACGTCCTCGGGCAATTCGAGGTCATTGCTCGCTCCGAGTTCTAAAAGGAATCGGTCGGCCACTTCTGGCGAAAACTCGCCTAACCCGAAGACCTTTAAGTCGTTCACGGTGTCGACGATACGCAGGCGACGCGCGAGTTTGTCCAACCCGATAGAGCCCGCCAGAACCCAAGACACCGCGTCGCGCTCAGGGTCACCCTGGCGGATGTCGCGAAACCAATTCATAAACAGCCGAATGCGTGCGGCTGTCGGATCGCTACGTAACAGTGTCGAGAGAAAGATCGGTAGTTCGTCCACCATGACGAGCCACCGTCCAGGAAGCGACTTCATCGCCGCGGAGAATTCAGAGGCCAGTTTGTCCCATTCAGCGATCGGCACATCCCGGAAGTCGATTGAGAAATCACCGACGCCGAACTATTCGACCTTTTCAAAGATTCGCTTGAAAAAGCCTTTGCGAAATCGGTCAGTTAAGGAGACGGATTCCGGCTTTCGGCCCAATGCCTGAAGCAGACGCTCGACGAAATTAATCTCGTTTTTTGCTTCGGCGACACTGACGTAGACACCGGTCATTTCATACCGGGGAGCATCACGTTCGAGCCGGTACAGCAGTGACGACTTTCCCACGCGCCGCGGTGCCAGCATAAGCACATTGTTCCGAGATTGCAGATCTTGCCAAATCTTCCGTTGCTCATGCTCGCGATTATAGAAGTCGTTACCACGAACGGGTTTTCCGATCACATTTCGCAACATTTTTTCCTCGCCTAGATTAAATACAACATGAGTGTTGTACATCACGATCGTTGTATAGGCAATGCATTGGGCGAGTGATCGGTTAGGATTCGACGTAACTGGTGGGACGGGTGTTCCCTCCAATGGGTGCTCAGGACGACGATCGTGTTCGCCATGCGTTGATTATCCCGGTCATTCTGGACAATCAACACAGGACGGACTTTTGCCTGAGGATCGTTCGGCCGTAGATCGGCGATTGCGAACGTTGCCCCGGTTCATCGCTTGTAGGATTGGTAGCTTTCGAGGAGGGGATCATTCGCGTCATCTTCCGCCATTACCTCTTCCATGTGGCTGTAGACTGCGTCTGCATCGAGAGTATCCCCGAGAAGAATCTGGACGTGATCGAAAACGTCCTTACGAAGAACGACACACTCCGTACGATCAAGCACGATCTGCACGGGATTCCCATCCTGAACCGCTTGAAGTTGTTCGCGACTGAGTGTCATGTTGCCCTCCACATCCTTAAGCTCTCACGAATTGTACCTTCTGGCAAGCGACAAAGGCTAACTTTTGAGGCACTCATGTTCTGTCTGAGCGAAGAGACGGATGAATCAGACACCCACCAATTCTTGTGAATCTAGGTAACGCAGGTAGTGGCACGGTGGCTCCCAGTTTACGCAGATTCCGGCAAAAAGTTGGATGTCTGGTTCCTTGGGTTCCTTAGTGCCACGGCGACGTTGTCAGGCGTTTTCCTTCGGAAGCGCATTCGTCTCTTGCC
>CAZFLF010000739.1:0-4245 GCA_964519825.1 uncultured Pirellulaceae bacterium
CAGAGATCGACTGCGCCCGAACGCGCTCGCCTGCGGCTTGCGGTTAAACGATTCGTTTTCGGCCGCCGTGCCTTACCGTTTCATGGTGCCGGCCGGAGGCGCTCCGCGAGGTGGCACTGTGGCGGGCCGCTGTGCGTTGGGGAGCGCGGAAGACTTGACGGGACCAATCGGCTGTCGCGACGCGGCCGGCGCTAACGCGCTGGACCGATCCGCCACCCGCTTGCCGGATTGCGTGGTCTTCGCCAGAAAGTTATCGATCTGTGCGGACTCGCGCAGCCGGTCGAATTCCTCCGCCATGGCCAAACGAATCTTCTTCTCGCGGATGTCCTTGGTGAGCTCATCTTGAACCGCAGCAAATTCCTTGACCACCGGTTTGGTGCGCCCGAGACATCGCATAATAATGAACTTATCGCCGACTCCTATGATTCCTGATAGTTCGCCCGGCTTCAACCGGAATGCTTCTTCTTCGATGACCGGTTGACCGCCAAAGCGGCGGATCGGTGGCACCTTGCCGTTGTTGGCGCGCGAAATCGGCTCGATCGAATACTGGTGCGCCAACTCGCCAAAGAATTGCTCGGTGGGATTGTTGCGAGCCATGTCCCACACCTTATTCGCTTCTCGCTGGTTGGTCACCACGATGGCCAACGTCTCGACCCGTTCGCCGTAGTTCGATTCAAAACCCTTGCTCAGATCCTCCTGCGTGACTTGGACTTTATCGCCAATGATGGTCTTCAATGCGACACTGGGCCAGACCATATCGCGAACGTATAAGTCGACTGACATGTGCTCCGTTTCCGTCACGGATTTCAACCAGCCTTCCACGTCGGGTGAACCATCGGGACGATGAAACGCATAGGAGTCGGCCGCGCGCGTGATTTCTTCATCAATTGCCGGTTGCGTAACTTGCCGGTTGTGACGGCGCAGTTCTTGTTCCAGCAGTCTGCGGTTGATTTCTCCTTCGAGCACATCCTTGCCATGGCGAGCAATGCAGTCGTCGGCCAGTTGTTTCATCGTGATCTGTCCGCCGTTGATTGTGGCTGCAACACCAGGCATTTGCTGGCTGAGCTTCGGATCGTTCGACACGTTGACGACTTGGGCCTGGTCCTGCAGCGTCTGGAACAACTTGCCAGCCGCTTCACGCAACTTGTTGTCGCGGATTTGGTCGTGCAGCCGTTGCTCGACTTTGGGCAAGTCCTGGCTCTTGATCAGCTGCTCGACTAAGTGCTCCTCGCATCTCAGGATGAGATACTGATTCGCGACTTTGATGACTGGCGAGACCTCCCCTTTCTTCAATCCGAATGCCACCCGTTCCAGTTCCGGTTCGCCGAGATGCTTGCGGATGGGGGGAATGACTCCGCGGCTGGCGGCGCTGTTGGGATCCTTGGAATGCTGCTTGGCGAGATCTGGGAATTTCTCAGGATGAGCGGCCGCCTCTTTTTGAATTTGAGCGGCGGTGTTGGGATCGAACACGGCAATCATGCGGACTTTGACCTGCGGGCCAAACTCGGACTCGAACGCGATCCGCAGTTCCTCGTCGGTGACCTGGATCCTGGCCGAGGCCAAGCGACGCAGGGCAATCGTCGGCCAGATGATTTCGCGGCGATATTGGTCGGGATTGATGTCGCGCTCCTCACGCAACATCGACAAATAGCGCTCGGTGGACAGGCCAAATTTGGTGGCCGCCCGTTCCACTTCGTCTTCGACGTCCTGTTCCGTGATCTTGATGCCCTGCTTTTGGCATTCCTGCCAGATGAGTTGCTTGTTGACGATGGTCTCCAGGACTTCCTTACCAAAGCGGCGCATACATTCGTTGGCCAGTTGGTCGGGCATGATGGGCTCGCCGTTGACGACTGCGGACGGCTGCTTGCCGGTGGATGGCCCGCTGGCGGCCGCGGTCGCTGTGGCGGGAATTACGCCACCGGAGGGCGGCGATCCGCTAGGGCGCGACAGGCTTTTGCCGGTGATCCCTCCCCCCTTCGCTGGCACCGCGCTCGGGGCGGCAGGTTTCGTGATGGAGGACTTCGCACCGGGGGTGGCGCGTGGAACCTGCGCGTTGGCAGCTCCGGGACCGTTGAGCCAGCGGCCGGCCAGAAATGTGACCGCCAGTGTTAGCAGTCCAAACACCAGGGACCAAGCCCGATGAGAACCTTTCTTCTGCGGACGGTCATGACTGCGACGTTGCCGGCTGAAAGGACGCCACGGCGGCAGCGATGCGGATGCCGACCATCCGTGCAGGGCCGCCTCGGGAAGTAGTTGAGAAGTAAAGTCTCGGCGGGAATGAGCATCCTTGCTCGACATGGCTACAACTCCATCCGTAGTGAAACTGTCCGCTCACGGCATCATCCGAGGCGGACGCGCGAATCCATGGCTGTCCGCCCGCCACGGGTGCGGGAGTATAGGAGCGGGTCCTGACAGGGTCAAGACAAACTCAAGTCGAACCGGCGGTACACTTTGCAGTCGGCATCAGAGTGCCGGCAGCAATCGAGCGAAGATGATCCGGTGCGCGCGTCACCAAATCTCGAGTTCGGCTTCAAGTGCGATTCCGAGACGCTCCGCAACACCGTTGCGCAGCCGTTCGATGAGTTCAATCACGTCACGACTCTTGGCCTGGGGTTGAGCCACGATGAAATTGGCATTGAGATCGCTAATTGTCGCCTGACCGACTTGCGCGGATTTGAACCCGGCCTGTTCGATGAGCGAAGCGGCGCTGATTCCGCCGACATCCTGGAAGATGCAACCGACATTGACGTTCCCCTGTGGCTGGATCGATTTCTGCACGATCCACAGCTTTTGCATCCGCTTGGTCAATGTGGCGACGTCTTCCCGATCCAGTCCAAAGTCGGCGGCGAGAATGACCAATTCATCGAGACTGCTCTGGCGGTAGGCAAACCGCAGGTCGCTCCCTTCATTCACGACGATCTCGCCGCCACGAGTCATGACCGTCGCGCGGCTAGTACATTGACCAATGTCGCTCCCATTCGCGCCGGCGTTGGTACGCAAGGCTCCTCCAACAGTCCCCGGGATGCCGACCAGCGGTTCCAATCCCGACAACCCTTCCCGTACGGCCGTTGAGATGGCGTGTGACAGTCTGGCTCCGCCGCCGGCGGTCAGGGTGCAGCCCTGCACGGAGATCGCCCCAAAGGCCGGCGCGGCGAGATGGATTACCAGTCCAGCAACTCCTTCGTCACGCACCAACACATTGGAGCCACCCCCCAGAACGCGCACCGGAAGATTCTCGTCGCGACAGCGCGTGACCAACGACTGCAATTCATCGACCGAAGTCGGCTCGGCGAAATACCGCGCCGGACCACCCAGACGCAACCAGGTGAAATGCGCGATCGGCTCGTTCTCGCGAACGATATGTTCCAGGCCAGCGAAGACTCCCATCAGCTCATTCCTCCATTGCGGCAGCATTTTGGCCGCAATCGGGCCGGCATGCTAGTACCGCAGTTGGGAGTCGAAATCAAAAAACGGCTCGCGAAGTATATACTCACCCCGCGGACTACACCGGCTTTCCGGGGTACGCATTGATTTGGAGGATCTCACGCCAAGGCGCCAAGACGCAAAGGAAGAACAATTGTTGGTCGTTGTGCCCTTTGCGGCTTGGCGCCTTGGCGTGAGCTCTCTCCGACCCCGGAGTTCGGTACTGTTGCGGAGTGCGATGATGATTGCCGAAGTCATTTCCATCGGTGACGAACTCACCTCCGGGCAACGGCTCGATACGAATAGCCAATGGCTCAGTCTGCGCTTGGGCGAGTTGGGGATTCGAGTGCTGTACCACACCACTGTCGGCGACGACCTCGACGCAAATGTGCGAGTATTTCACCAGGCGCTCGAGCGCGCGGATGTCATCGTCGCGACCGGGGGACTCGGCCCAACAGCCGATGATCTGACCCGCGACGCGCTTGCCCAGGCAACCGGCCGCGAGTTGTATCGTGACGAGGCCGCGGAAGCGCATATTCGAGCACTGTTCGCCCGGCGCAAGCGGGACATGCCGGAGCGAAATCTGGTTCAAGCCATGTTTCCTCGTGGCTCCCGCGTGGTACCCAATCCGCACGGCACGGCGCCTGGAATCGATCTGGAGATCGACCGAACGGGACGAAAACCCGCGCGGGTGTTTGCGTTGCCGGGTGTGCCGGCGGAAATGCGCGAGATGTGGGAAGAAACGGTATCGCCGGCGATCTGCTCCTGGCTCGGCGAATCCCGGCGCGTGGTCCGCGTTGCCACGGTGAATTGCTTTGGAGT
>CAZFLF010000740.1:0-4235 GCA_964519825.1 uncultured Pirellulaceae bacterium
GCACGCGACCCTGCTGCATCTCCTCGGCCTCAACCATGAACGACTGACCTACCGCTACGCCGGCCGCGATTTCCGCTTGACCGACGTCTCCGGACGCGTCGTGCACGAGATATTTGCTTGAGGAGGGGTTAGAGGTTAGAGGTTAGTGAAGACCACGAAAAGTCTCTAACCTCTAACCTCTCAGCGCAGGCTCTTCTCGGTGACCGACTTTGGTGCTGCCTGTTGCATCGGCGTACCGGCCAGCCACAACACGAAGGGTGTGGCAATGAACACCGTGCTGTACGTTCCTGAGAGCAGGCCGATCAACATGGCAAACGCAAAACCGTGAATCCCCTGACCTCCCAGTGCATATAAGCACACCACCACAATGAACACGGTGAAGAATGTCAGGATCGTGCGGCCCAACGTTTGATTCACGCTTAAATTGACCATATTGGCCGTGATTTCCGGGCTCTTGCCGCGTACTTCTCGAATCCGGTCGAAGATCACAATCGTGTCGTTGATCGAATAGCCAATAATCGTCAACAACGCAGCAACGATCGTGAGACTAATTTTGAAGTCTTCAATCAGCAGGAACTTAAAGGGCCCGGCCAGCCAATAGCTGACGGCCAGCGCAGCCACCGTGACCAAAACGTCGTGGACCAGCGCCACCACGGCAGCCAACCCGAATACCAGGCTTTGAAAACGGAGCCACACATAAACGATGATGGCGAGCCAACTGGCTACTAACGCCATAACCGCAGTGCGTTGCATGCGCCCGGCGACGGTCGGTCCAATGGTGCTGGACGAGGGCCAAACCGGCTCGTTGGCAAACCGTTCCTGCAGTCGGTCAAGTATCTTTTGCGAGTTCTCCTTGCTCAAGGAGAGTCGCAGAGTCCAATCCTTGTAGGAATTACTGCCAATCCCGTCCCATTTGGGATTGGTCAGATCGAAATAGGACAACGGGATGCCCAAATCTTGCGCGGTTTGTTCCACTTCCGCGCGGAGCGTCGCGGCGTTGATCTCATGGCCAAACGTGAGCTGCGTTTCAACCAAAGTCGTGGTGCTCGGAGTCGCCGGAGCCGCAGTGGTGGAAGCGGGCGAGGTCGACGCTGCCGCCGGAGGCGTTGGTTGGGTAGCCGGGCTTGTGGCCGGTGAGGTCTCGGTTTTCTTTTCGTCAGCGCCAGTCTTTTCCTCTGTCGTTTTCTGTTCGTCAGCGTTTTTCTTCTCTGCGATCTTTTCGTCGTCGGTCTTCTTCGGTTCCGTGACGGGGCTCTTCTCCGGTTCGACCTTGGCTTGTGCTTCTGTCTTGACTTCAGCGGCCGCGGGAGTTTTTTGCTGGTCCTCGGCTTGGAGAGCAAACCTGGCAAGCGCGAAGATATTACCGGCCGGCAATTCAGTCGCAGCGCCATCGGGTGCCTTAGGCTCCGCGGCCTCCTTGGATTTAGCCTCACTGGACTTGTCCTTGGAAGGGTCCTCGGTCTTGGCTGACGGGGGAACCGATTTTTTCTCCTCGGTCGGCGACTTGGTTTCCGCCGAGGAAGACTCGTCGTTCTTCTCCGCGGGAGGGGCCTTCGTATCCGTGCCCACCTTCTCCGCGCCCGCCTTCTCCGTCGCAGCCTTCTCCGTCGCTGACTTGTTCGCGCTTGGAGGTTCGCCGCGACCCGGATCGGCGGAGGGCTTTTCGGCGGAGGATTCCGCTGGCGAGGTGACAACCGTCTCGCGTAATTCAGAGTGAGTCAACGAATAGGTGGCCAATTTGATGTCGCTGCCAGCCTGCTGGAAGGCCTCCCGAATGATCTTTTCGAGTTCATCGACCTGTTCGATTTTGGCGTCGACTTTGAAGATCTTATTTGTAGTTTGGCCGGGAACCATGCTCATTCCCGTCAACGAATACGGGATTTTCAGAGAATCCAACTTTGCGCCCAACAGTTTGCGAACGTCTTCGGTTTCGGCCGGCTTTTCCAGCATCATGTGCACCGACGACCCACCCGTGAAATCAATGTCCAACAAGTCTCTGCCGCGAACCACGGATGCGGCCAACCCGATCAATAGCACAACCAACGATCCACCGACCGCCCAACGTCGGTAGGCGACGAAATCGATTTTCGTCACCGGGAGGAACTGGAACATTTTCAGCGTCGTGAGGAAGCGATTTCGTTCGACAACGTCGAAGAAGACGCGGGAACAGAAGATCGCTGTGAACATGCTGGTCAGAAGCCCCAGAATCAATAAGACGGCGAAACCACGCAACTGATCCGTGCCGATGAAGTAGAGAATCAGAGCGGTCAATATGGTGGTCAAATTGGAGTCGACAATCGTGGTGGTGGCCCGGGCGAAACCGTTCCGCAACGCCATCCGCAATGCGGCTCCTCGAGCGATTTCCTCACGAATGCGCTCGTAAATCAACACGTTGGCATCTACGGACATACCCACCGTCAAAACCAACCCCGCCAAACCGGGCAACGTGAGGGGCGCCTTGATCAGCACCATCAGTGCGACGGTGAACAAGATATTGAGTGCCAGGGCGATGCAGGCGAGGAACCCAGAAAAACGGTAATAAACCAGCATGAACAAGAAGACCAGCACCGTACCCAGAATCATCGCATTCCGTCCCTGCTCGATCGTCTCTTTTCCGAGCAGGGGATTAATCAGACTGGCGCTGATCGGATTCTTGTTCAACACGACTGGCAGGCTGCCGGCTTGCAGGATGTTGACCAAGAATTGCACTTCCTCGTCCGTGAACTTCCCGGTGATCCGACCGCGTTCTCTGATCGGTTCTTGAATATTCGGCGCCGATAGCAGCTCGTTGTCGAGCACGATACCGAGCTGCCGATTAAACTGGCCATCCGGCGAAAATCTACTGGTCAGTTCACCGAAGAGATTGACACCGACACCCTTCAGCGTGAAATGAATGCACGGATTCATCAGCTCGTCCACGCTCTTCATCACACCGCCCAGGTGCGAGCCAGTGACGTTGAGTCCGTCATTCGTCTCCATGAGGACGTCAATTTCCTTGAGTCCGCGCTCCGCGACATATCGCGCCAGGCGAAGCCGGCGAGCGTCGTCATCGCGATCCGCGGGGTTGTTGACGACCTCGCTGGGAAAACTGAGCAAATCACCGCTGAACGCATCGCGAACCGTGAATTCGCCGACGGCCACCTTAAACGGCTTGATGCCGCCGACTTCCTTGGTTTCGCGTCCGACACGGGCCCACAATCCGACCGCGTTGCCGGATTCATCGAAGATGACTCGACCCCGCTTCTTGATCGGGTCGTTCGCCGCCTCGCGGGCGAGGTCGATGATATCTGCATGATCGCGCGAGTTCGCGACGATGCGGAATTGCAGCACGCCGGCGGTGCTGATGGTCTTTTTGATCTGATCGACTTCGACCTGATCGACCTCGGGAATGATGATTTCGACCTGACGATCGCCGTACGGGCGGATGACGATCTCTTTCGTTCCGCTCGGATTGATGCGCCGCGACAGTGCTTCAATGAGGGCGGACATGCTGAAATCGGCGACGTCAGTGGTTGGAGCAGTGGTCGCCTTATCCCTGCGCCCTTTCGCGGACGTGTCGTCGGTAAACTTGACCGACTTCTCGACCTCGTAAATCAGGATCACGCCGCCTTGCAGGTCGACACCGAGCTTGATATTGAAGCGTTTGTTTACGGGATCCCAGGTGCGCCCGATGACAACACACGACAGAGCGGTCGCGCACAGGATTAAACCGAACTTCCACCCGTAGTCGCGCATGCGCAACGATCTGGCGATCATGGCACCAATTACGAACGGCAACACTAGCGCGGCGAAAACGACGACGAGAGTGATTATGCCCGGCCAATTCATGGGGGTCTCGACTGCGAACAACAAGGCCGCTATTGATTCCATGTCAGAAGATTCCTCAATTTCCAAGTCCTTGGCGGAAGATGGTTAGCCGGAACCGTCCTTCGGTCCACTCGTCTTGTCGTCGGAAATGACCCGCGACACGGCGCTGCGCAAGACTCGCATCTTGGTTCCGGTCCCTTCGTCGACGCGAACGGTGATATATTCGGAACCCTTTGAGGCGTTCACCACCACGCCCCAGACGCCGCCGATGGTGACGATCTGATCGTCTTTATTCAGATTCTCCAACATTTGGTCCATTTCTTTCCGTTTGCGTCGTTCCGGGCGAATCAACAGCAAATAGAACAGCATTCCGATCACGAGGAACGGCAGGATAGGTCCCAGAGCGCCACCGAAAAGGCCCCCTAAAC
>CAZFLF010000741.1:0-4232 GCA_964519825.1 uncultured Pirellulaceae bacterium
ACCCTGGCGATTGCGATGGCCACATCGTCAGGGTTCAAAGAACTGGCTCGTGCAAAAGTGCTCGATGGTCGCTGTTGGACAATGCCGGTGCTGCTCAGCGGCCGCATCTATTGCCGCAATGCGGCCGGCGATTTGGTTTGCGTCGACGTGCGCGGATGATGCACGCTTCCCTGGATACCGATGGATGATTCATTTCGATTCTTTCACAGAAGGCGATGAACGATGCAGCGCATTTTTTGGCGAGCGATGGTGTTCATAGCGCTTTTGGCAAGCGGACAAGTTCGAGCGGACGAGTTGCCAATCGTCGATGGTGTCGAACTGCAGCCTCTCAAAGCGCAAATTGAACGGTTATCCGCGGCACTCGAAATGCTTGGTGAACCACTGACCGCGGACCAGCGAAAGGGACTCAACGCCGCGCAAGCGGAAATGGATCCAATCAAGGCGTCCGGCGCGATTCAGAAAATTCTCGACCCACTCTGCCTGGTCGGTGTGAATATTAATCCAGAAAGCCGAGTGAAGGTCGCGCGCGGAGCCGCCGCGGCGACTTTGCCTGAACAAGGTTGGCGCGTGTTCCTGATTAAGGTGCACAATCAGGCCGGAGTGACCGCGGCGCTGCGTGCATCAAGTCCCAACGCCGAACCGCTGTACAAACGTTCGTCCAACGCCGCGAAGCCGGCCACATCGGTGAAGCCCGAAGATGTTCCCAATCGGTGGTTGGATGTGATGACCTACGACCAGCAACCGCTGACACCGAAACTGTCAGGGTTGGGGCTGGAGTATCGCATCCTGCAACTTTACAGCCGTGATCGCGGCCAGCGTGAAGCGACGCTGGCATTTGATGTCGGTCAAGGAACCCAGGACCTGGGCTTTCGCAACGAAGTCCCGATCCTGTTTACGTGCCAACCCGCGGTCAAAGTGACGCTCGAGGTGCTCGACGTTGACGGCAAACCGACGACGGGTCAGTTCGTCATCCGCGATTCACATGGCCGAATCTATCCGTCCCAGTCGCGGCGGCTCGAACCAGATTTCTTCTTCCATTCACAGATTTATCGACATAGCGGTGAATTTGTCGTGCTTCCGCCGGGCCAGTACGAGTTCACGTATACGCGCGGTCCAGAATACAGGATTCGGAAGCGAATGGTGACAGTGCCCAAAGCGGAGACACACCGCGAGTCTTTCCAACTCGAACGCTGGATCAAGCTGGCCGACCTGGGCTGGTATTCGGGCGACCATCACGTGCACGCCGCCGGTTGCGCCCACTACGAAGCCCCGACGCAAGGCGTCACGCCGGAAGCCATGATGCGGCACATTCTCGGCGAAGACTTGAACGTCGGCTGCGTCTTGTCGTGGGGCCCGTGTTGGTACTACCAAAAGCAGTACTTCGAAGGAGACATCAGCCGGTTGTCGCTGAAGGATTACTTGATGCGGTACGACGTCGAGGTCTCCGGGTTTCCGTCGCAGCATGCGGGGCATTTGTGCTTGCTGCGATTGAAAGATGACGATTACACCCCCCCGAGCGATTCCGAGTTCGATTGGTCGTTTGGCCCGGACAAGGGACACTTCAAAGGTCGTCGGACCGAGTTGATCGGTGAATGGCCGAGTTGGGATTTGCCGATCTTGCAATGGGGCAAGCAGCAGGGAGGAGTCGTCGGTTTTTCACACAGCGGTTGGGGCCTGCAGCTGCCGACAAACGATCTGCCCAACTACAACATGCCGCCGTTCGACGGGATTGGCGCGAACGAATACATCGTCGACGTCGTGCATGGTGTTTGCGATTTCATTTCTGCGGTCGACACGCCGTTCGTTTGGGAAATCAACATCTGGTATCACACGTTGAATTGCGGCCAAGTCTGCCGGATCAGCGGCGAAACCGATTTTCCCTGTATTTACGGTGAACGAGTCGGATTGGGGAGGGGCTATGTCAAACTCGGCAAAGACCAGCCACTTAATTACGACGCATGGGTGCTCGCCATCCGCGATGGCCGCAGTTATTGCTGCGATGGGTTGTCTCATCTCTATGATTTCCAAGTGAATGGACTTGGAGTGGGCGAGCGAGGTGACGGTGGGCGGCAGAGTTTTCTGGCGACCAAGAGTGGCGATGCTCTGAAGATCACGGTCAATGCGGCAGCGCTGCTCGATGAAAAACCCCGCGAAGATATCCGCGGACTAGCACTTGATAAAAAGCCGTACTGGAACGTCGAACGCGCTCGGATCGGCGATTCACGCAAGGTGCCGGTCGAGCTGATCGTGAACGGACTGCCGGTCGCGAAACGCGAGATTGTCGCGGACGGGTCGGTGCAGCCGCTGGAATTTGATTACAAGCTCTCGCAATCGAGTTGGGTAGCGTTGCGCGTTTTTCCGTCGTGCCATACCAATCCGTTTTTTGTCGAAGTCGACGGCAAGCCGATTCGGGCCAGCAAGAAATCAGCGCAGTGGTGTTTGGACGCCGTTGAGACCTGCTGGAAAAAGAAGGAACCACAAATTCGTCCGGGTGAGAAAGCTGCTGCAGCCGCAGCGTACGACGTCGCACGCCGCACATATTCGCAAGTGCTGCAGCAAGCGTTCGACGACACGAAGTAATGCCAGTGGTCGCGTCTCTCCGAGACGCGCACCCAAGCGTTGGCACCTACTCATATATTGGCGAGCTGTCCAAAATCGCAGCACCACGACTGAACCACCCAGTGTGCCTCGACATCGAACCCAGTGGCCGCTCCTCACGGAGAGGCACGGCCACGCATTGCGAACTTGGTCGCTAGAGAATGCCCGCCGATCCGGCAACAAAACGTCTCGCGGCTCGTCTCGTTGCCGGTCTGCGCGGCGAGTATGGCAATGCGATTTGCGCGTTGCGACACGAAGACGCGTTCCAACTCTTGATCGCGACAATCCTCTCGGCGCAATGCACGGACGAGCGCGTCAACATGGTCACCCCCGAACTTTTTAAGCGGTATCCAACGGTCGCGGATCTGGCGGCCGCACCTTTGCCAGCCATTGAGAAGATCATTCAGAGCACCGGCTTCTTTCGCAACAAGGCCAAAAACATCCAGGCGTGTTGCCGGAAGCTGGTCGACGAGCATGGCGGTGAGTTGCCCCGCACGCTTGAGCAATTAGTCGCGTTGGCGGGAGTGGGACGTAAGACGGCGAATGTCGTGCTCGGTACCGCTTTCGGGATCGCAAGCGGTGTGGTGGTTGATACGCATGTGCAGCGTATTTCGCGGCGATTTGGTCTGACTCAACAGGAGTCCCCGGAGAAGATCGAGTTGGAACTCATGGAACTCCTTCCGCGCCGCGAGTGGATCGATTATTCTCATCGCGTCATCCACCATGGAAGGCGAGTCTGCAAAGCTCGCACCCCGCTGTGCGAGCAATGCTCGTTGAATGAGATTTGCAAACGCGTGGGTGTGAGAGACTTGTGACAGGAAGATAAAGGACAGGAAAATAGGGAAGTCGACAAAGGAATTCGTTCGCAGCATCATTTTCCTGTCCTTCATCTTCCTGTCGACTGCTTTTCAATCACGCGAGACATGACCATGATTCTTTCCGGTGAAGAGATTCGCAGAGATCTCGGCAGGAACATCGTGATCGATCCGTATCACGACGCGAATCTCAATCCCAATAGTTACAACCTGACGCTGCACAACGAGTTGCTTGTCTATGAAGAAGTGGTGCTCGACATGCGCCACTCCAACCGAACGCGGCGAATCTCCATCCCGGACGAAGGGTTAGTACTCAGCCCGAATCAGCTTTATCTCGGTCGCACCGTGGAGCGAACCGAAACGCATAACCTGGTGCCGATGATCGAGGGACGGTCGTCGATCGGCCGATTGGGTTTATTCGTCCATGTCACTGCGGGCTTTGGCGATGTTGGATTCTGCGGTTGCTGGACGCTGGAGATTTACGCCGTCCAGCCAGTGCGCGTTTATCCGGGCGTACAGATCTGTCAGATTTTCTACCACCAGATCATCGGCGAGCATATCGAATATGCCAGCGAGAAATATCAGAACGCTCGCGACATTCAGCCCAGTTTGTTGTACCGCGAATTGAATCCGCACGGCGAACGCGACGACCCACAAATGTTTCTCGATTTCGGCCGCGGATAAAGACGGGATCGGGTGTCGTAATCGTTTAACCGCAAGCCGCAGGCGAGCGCGTTGGGAGTGTAGTGCGCCACACTAATCAGCGCTCGCCTGCGGCTTGCGGTTAAACGATTCAGCCGGGATTACTCGTCCTTGAAG
>CAZFLF010000742.1:0-4230 GCA_964519825.1 uncultured Pirellulaceae bacterium
GGGATTGTGATGGCCGAGACGTCGACCGGTGCGTGGCAGCCGATCGAAGAAATCTCGAAGGTGGTGCATGAGGCGGGAGCGATGCTGCTTGTCGACGCCGTGACGGCGCTCGGCGGCGTGCCGGTGGAAGTCGACCGTTGGAACATCGATGCGATCTACTCGGGTACGCAAAAATGCCTCAGTTGCCCGCCGGGACTCGCCCCCGTTTCGTTCAACGATCGCGCGTTGCAGATGATTCTGACTCGCAAAACCAAAGTGCAGAGCTGGTATCTGGACGTGAACATGCTCGCAAATTACTGGGGGCAGGACCGCGTCTATCACCACACGGCGCCGATCAACATGTCGTATGCGTTGTACGAAGCGTTGCAGATTGTCCATGAGGAAGGCTTGGAGAACTGCTTTACGCGGCACATGCTGAATCATCGCGCTCTGAAGGCTGGCCTGGCTGCAATCGGAATCTCGTACACTGCCCAAGAAGGGCACCAACTGCCGATGCTCAATGCGGTCAAAGTCCCGGACGGAGTCGATGACGCGAAAGTCCGCGGCGAATTGCTCAATCGCTTCGGTATCGAAATCGGTGCGGGGCTGGGGGCGTTCAAAGGCAAAGTCTGGCGAATCGGCTTGATGGGTTACGGCTCCCGTCCTGCGAACGTGCTGCTGTTCTTGTCCGCTCTGGAACAACTACTCGCAAAGCAAGGATTCGGCTTCAGCCAAGGTGCAAGCATCGCGGCGGCAAATTCAATCTATGGCGCGAAATAGCCCCGGCGTGTGGCATCCTTTAAGCTAATGTCGCCGTCCTCCGTTCCCCGTTAGCCAAATCGGATGCCCCGTAAGCTGGGCAAGAATAGAGTTATGCCAACCCTAGTTGTCCCAGAACCGCCATGACACCCAAGAAAACGAAGTAAAATCCGCCAACGAGCAATCCAAGCCGAATGAGCAGGTGAGGGCGCAACGCGCGCGGCAACAAGATGGTATTGATGGCAAGAGTGTGCCAACAACTGAATGCAAAAGCGAAGTTGTAGCCGGTCGTCGCGAGCTCAAAAACTCTGCCCGGTTTGTCGGTCAGCCAGATCACGATAATGCCGAACACGCAGTACCCGACGAGAACGCTGAAGTACACGTACTTGATGGAACTGGTGGGAAGTTGTCGCATGCGGAAACTTGCCGTCCAGATCACATCAACCCACCGGCGCACGAAACCATCGATGGTGGACAACATGCTGGTCGCCAGCACCAAGAACCCGCAAAACAACGTTCCCAGTCGGAACGCCCGCCCCATGTTTGGACCGGACATCCAGGAAAACATCGGAGTGCTCGCCAGGACACCGGACGTCGGGTTTGCAACCTGGCGTCCGACTCCTTCCGAAGTCATCGCGGCCACTTTTGACCGATCGGCTTCCGTTCCCCGCGGTAAGAAGCCAACGGACAAAATGGCGGGCAAGCCGACACCGATGAAGCAGGCCATCATCCAGACGCACAGCTGGTCGCGCGCGACATGCCGGTACCACCGTTTCCAGCGTGGTAGCGAATGCTCGTTGACCTCGAATACGCTGCCCACGTGTGAAAGCTCGATACCGCGTCCACCGATAATGCTCGGAATCGCCCCGACGTGGTATCCCATGCCCCAGCCTTGATCGCGAGTGAAATTGCTGATGGGTGTGTTCGTGAGACCGCCGTTGCCGGCGATTGCCGCGAGTCCCGCGATGAATGCGATCAGGGACCAGTCGACTTTGGGCCACTGGCCCGTTGAGATTCGTGAAAGGATCGCGTTTTCAATATTCGGGCCGTCACGTTTCCCGTCACCATCGCGATCATTGAACTTGATCGACTTGCCGCTGGCATCCTTTTGCCAGTCATCCGGTGTGCCGTCACCGTTGGTATCGATGGTCGGCGGCAGCTTTTCCTCCATGACGTCCAAATGACCGTCTCGGTCAAAATCCTCTCCCGCATCCAGCAAGTTGTTTCCGTTGCGGTCTTCATTGCGTTCGACGGGTACCGTACCGATTTTGAGGAAGCCGACAATGATTTCCGCCCAGTAAGCGGGTCGAGAGAAAAGGATGCCCACAATCAGAAGAAAACCGAACACCGTGATCAGCTTAATTGCCATGATCACGCGAAGAGAGTTGTAAATCTTGCCTCCGACGATAAGGGGCAAAGCGAGCGACACAAAGAGACCTGTCGAAACAAATTTATGAATCCAGAAATGTCTGCCGAGCGGATCAAAGTCTTGGACGAACATGGTCTCCAGTGCGACCGCGGAATTCACCACGAGGTATGGAAAGACAGAACCCCAGTCCAAAAGCATGTAGCAGACTAGCCAGAACATCGGACCCGGCAGGGTCCGGAATTTTCCCGTAAAGATTGGCTCACCGGTGTACAACGTGTAGCGGCTGATCTCGATGTTATACAGCACTTGCACCAGGATGCTGATGGTCGCAACCCACAGTAGCGCAGGTCCATATTTAGCGGTAACGGCCGGGCCCGCTAGCCATTCTCCGCCTCCCACCGCCGATGCTCCCATCACCAATCCCGGACCGATCATCGCGAACCAATTCCGCCGAGTGAATACCGGCGCTTCGACAAGCTCGCCGGCACTCCACCGCGGCATCTCTTGAGAGCCGGGATGAGGAGCGATGAATTTGTCTGCGTTGTCACCGGACTCTTCCGATGTCGATACTCCCCCCGCGCCGTGATCTACCGCCATGATCAATTCCTGTTGTTGAAGGCGGGCACATGATGGGCAATATTCCCGCGCGGGTCAAGCAACGCGAAAGATCCGATCTTGTTCAACGGTTCGCGTTGCCAGCGGTCCGCACCTCGCCGTAAGAAGCAGGAATGGTCTGGGAGTTTCCTCCGAGTTCTGCGAGCGCCTGGTCGCGATGCAACAGCAAGATTCGGCGCACTTCCAAGATGCTCCGCGGATGACGGTGGACGTTGACATGGTCAGCGGCCACGGTGGTTTCCGAGTCAACTCCATCGAGATGGGCGCTTTGATACGCCACAACTCCGTCGCTACCTGCGGCAAAGGAACTCACCAACCCGCCGTCATTGTCGACGACGCCGAGAATGTTGTGGTACTTCGTCCACGGTGCTTGCCGCGATCGAAGGATCAAAGGCAGCACCGGCGAGTCTACGGCGAGTGAATCCACGCTCGTCGAAATCGTGAGAAGATCCGTGTTCTTAAAGAAGCCGGGATTGTTGCGAGTCAGTCCCTGCGTGGCGCGAACTAACATTTCAGGGAGACTGATGAATTTGCGGCTAATCCAGCGGGTGTAGTCATTCGCGAAGTCGCTGCCGCGATGCGGTGTACCGATTGTGATCACGCGGCGGACCGCAGGATTTGGATGAAAATAGACCGTCGCGGCTAACTTGTCGCGAGTCTCCGGATCGACCTTGAGTTCGGAGAACGGCTTGTCGCTGAGCAGGTGCCAGTAGTCCTCGCCGCTTTCAATAGTCTGCAGTTTCGATACCAATCCTCCCATGCTATGTCCGACCAGCACCATTTGATCAAGCGCGGGCGTTTGTTGCTTCGGGTCCAACGTCCGGCGCATGACGTCGAGATCCTCACGCAATTGCCGGGCGCTGATCCAGAATGGTTGGCCAGTCGGATAAAGATAGAACCAGAACTGATACTGCTGACGAATCTCCGGGAAGGAGCGCAGGTCATTGAACATCTCCATCCACGTCACGGGACTGGACCACAGTCCATGCACCATGATCACCGGGATCTTTCGCGGGTCGTACGGCTCGACCATGAACATCCCTTGCAATGATTTCGCTGCATCAGGAGAAAACAGGGCCAGCGTTGCCGCGTTCTTTTGCTGCTCGAATTTGGGATTGTCGAGGAAATACGCCAGCGGAGTCGTGAGATCGGTCTCGAGCGGCACTTGCCGTCCCGCGATCTGAATGTCGCGCGAATAAAGTGGGTCGTGCAGTTCCAGGACGCAGTGCTGCGTCTGGCCGGGATTCTGGCAATTGCTCAGAGGGGAATTCACTCGGAGGAACGCCGTCGCGGCGAAACTTAATCCGGGAGGATAATAGCCTTCCGCCGGTTCCATATCGTTATGTTGCCGACGCACGGCGATCAGCGGCACGCCTAGTCCGTACGTATGGTGTCGGTTCGCAAGCCCTTTGATTTCGTAGTCGCTGACAAATTCAAATCGCTCAAATTCGTCTTTGTGCCACGGCCCGCGACTGACGATTTCGATGTGGAACTGTTGCCGCCCAGTT
>CAZFLF010000743.1:0-4218 GCA_964519825.1 uncultured Pirellulaceae bacterium
AGGCATTTTCATCACGTACGTCGATTCGATCGAGTAACCATCAGGCATTCCGTCGGCGACGGCTGGACGATATCCAACGGTTTGTACTGCTTGCCCCGGGTCCACCGCTTGGCCTTGATACTTGGCGAGCAGTATCTGCTGAGCCGCGTGCGGATCGACGCGAAATTCCTCAAGATACTGTCCGAAAACAGCCCCGAACTGGTGGTCGCCATGGTGCTCGAACCACGTTTTGTAACTGAACCACCCGACCGCGATAAGAATCGCCGCCGCAGCTGGCAAACCGAATCGCAACACGGGTCTTCTAGTCCATCCCAGCCAGTCGAGAAATGCTGGAAGTTGGGATTTGGCGCCGTGTTTAACATCGAGCTGTTCTTCAATCTGATGCCACAGTTGTGCGGCCGGTGCAGGGTGAGTCAAGCCTTCCGCCAGGGCGGAAAGGCTACGGAATCCCTCCAACTCCCGCGCACAATCGTGGCAGCCTTTCAGGTGTTCCGCGACTGCGGTTTGCTTGTCGGACAAAAGCTCGCCGTCGTAGAAGGTCGACAGGAGCTCTTTCACTTCTGTGCAATCCACGGACGGCCTTTCATGATGGCTCAAAACCAAGGTCAGAAAGATGTTGCTTCAACTCGCGCCGCGCCCGATTCAGCCGCGATCCGACGGTACCCTCAGGAATCTGCAACGCCTCGGCAATGTCGCGGTACGATAGCCCTTCGACTTCGCGGAGCAGAAATATCGAACGCAACTCAGGGTCGATTCGCGCAAGCGAGTGCTCCAACAATTCCTTTCGCTCGGCATTGTCTCCATGATGAGTTTCGTCCATCGGTTCCCAATCGAGGGCATGATACCGACATCGGAGGTTGCGCCGCAGATGCTGCAGCGACTCGTTCACTGCCAAGCGATACAACCAAGTCTCAAAGCGTGACTGCCCGTTGAACTGGTTAATCGAGCGGAACGCTTGCAGGAAGACCTGCTGCGTCACGTCCGCAGCCTCCTGCAATCCCACCATCCGCACTACCAGGCGGAAAACGATCTGGTGGCACGAATCGTAGAGCTGCCGAGGTGCCGCCCCGTCGCCATTCTGGCAAGCCATCACGACCACCGCCAGCGAGTCGCCCGCCGCAGGGCCTTTTTCCTCTCGACCAATATTAGATGCGGCCAATTGCGTGTTTCTTCGAGGAGCGTCGGGTACTTGAGAAATTGCCGGTTGGTTGGAAGTGGTGGACATCCGACGCACCTACCAATGAGGACGTTGAGCATAGACCTTGTTACTTGGCCATCTTCGCATCTTTCGTGCCGAATCCAACCGCGCCGAAGCCTCTGCCAGAAACACCGGAGTTCCGCACAAAAGCCGGACGTGAGTTCGCCGCCGATGACAGGGTGAGCGATCTCGCACATAGACGCGCGCCTGTGCCCGCAGTTTCCCGTGAAGAACGCGGTCGCATGCTGCATCTAATTGTCGAAGTCCGATCCCATTTTCCACAATGATGCTCTCGAACGAAAGGGTGACTCAATGAGCCGAATTGCGGTGTCAACCGCGCTTTTGGCGATGTTCGTTTTGGCCTCTGGACTGGCCGGATGTGCTTCCCAAGCTCCGGACTCCAGTTCGACTCCTTCCACCGACCAATCGTTGGAGGGCCACGGCGAACACTCGCACCAAGGTGGAACCGACATGGAAAAGATGAAAGCGGAACTGGCGAAACTTTCCCCGGAAGACGCCGCGTCTGCGGAAAAGCAGCACGTCTGTCCCGTCAGTGGCGAGATGCTTGGCACAATGGGGGCGCCACAAAAAATCGATGTAAACGGGCAAATGGTTTGGATCTGCTGCGCTGGCTGCAAAGACCAATTGTTGGAGCAGCCTGGCAAGTTCCTGGCCAAGCTGAAGAAGGAGTAAATTGCGGTGAATGACCTTGCTGCATTCGCGAAGCGGGTGGAATCGCTTCTGGCCGGCGCCAACCGCGAGCCGCATTGGAAGCCGGACGAAGCGGAACGGTATATGGCCAACGTAGCCGCGCGTCGCCAGCGATTCGAGGAGATCGCTGCGCGGCTGAACGACACGGTGATTCAGCCTCGGCTCGAAACGCTCGCCAGTTATTTCTCCAACTCCAGCATCACGAAGGACGAACCGTCTGGGCACTGTTCGTGCTGGTTCGGCTACTGCGAGCAGTTTCCGGCGAGTACGAAAGTTTCCTTCGCCGTTGAGCACGACGTTCGTTTCGAGAAAGTGGCGGTCTGTTACGAAGCGTCGATGATGCCGGTGTTCATCAAGCTCAATGAACGCGACAAGCTGACATTGCCGCTCGACGACGTACCGGACGACGCTGTCGCCGCTTGGGTGGAGGAGCGTCTGCTGGAATTTATCGACGTATATCTGCGCATCGACCGCGGCAGGGAGGACTTTGACGACGAAGCGGCCACCGACCCAGTGTGCGGCATGCGGATCAGCCGGTCCTCGGCCGTGGCGAGCGACAGCTATCGTGGACATCCCTATTTCTTCTGTTCAAGAGAATGCCAGGAGAAATTTGCCCACGAGCCGACTGCATTCGTAGAGGTTAGGGCGATGTAGCGAAGGTGGTAAAGCTGATGTTCAAACGTGATGAAATTCACACACCTGGGGAGGCGTCATTCCAGCGGCCTAACTACTGATTCGTAAATGAGACGAGGACAGCAACGGCGGGCCAACGCCGGCCCGCCGAAGCTGCAGCGTTTGGTTAGGCCAAGCAATGCGACCGCCCGGCGATGGTCACTTGCCGAGCATCTTGAGCATCTCGCGGCACTCCTTGGCGCAGTCCCGGCACGACTTGGCGACGGCGGCCATGTGCTTGTCGTCTGGGAACTTCTCGCACGCCGCGGCGCACTCGTCGCAGCACTTCACGGTGCACTCCAGTATGGGGCGGGCGAGGGGGCTCTCCCGGGCGCACAGGGTTGAACACGTCTTGCAGCACTCGGCGCAGTCGGCGCAGAGCTGCGCCGTCTTGGCGTGCTCCTTCTTGCCATCGGCCAGCAGCGTCAGGCAGTGCTTGAAGCCGGAGTCGCACTGGAGCTGACAGTCGGCGCTGGCTTTGGCGCACTTCATGAAGTGCTCGGCGTGTTCGTGCTGGGCGTGAGCCGACTGCCCGAACGGGGCGAGGACGGCGATGGCCAGCGTGGCCGCCATCAAGTAATAGGAACGCAACATCGTTGATCCTCCCAAAAAAAGGTACCAGGGTCGCCAGTCCCAGAACGTCTGAGACTGCTATCCGCTTTCGTGCCGCATACGGCATTCCAGCGGCCTAGACGAGAACAGCAACGGCAGGCCAACGCCGACCCGCCGAAGCTTTTGTCAGTCAGTTACTATGCGCGATCGCCAACGTGGCGTTGAGCCATTTCGTGAGACACATCATCATCATGAAACTCTTTCACCCTTTAGATGTCGCCCGTCGCGAATTCCTTCGCGAGAATTGCTAAGATTTCCAATTCTTCCCCTGAGACGGGTTTTTCCGCAAATTGAACTGACTGGCTAATTCGTTTCTGGCGGTGGTGTGAGACGCCCGCAACCACCAGAGACCAATCCGATGGACAAGCCCGATTTCACCGTGGTGCAACAGATCGCAAAAGTCGCCAGCGCTTTTGAACAACGGAGGTCAGGCCATGCTGGTCTTAACGAGACAATGCGACCAGGCCGTCGCTGTCGGAAAAAATTCCCTGCCAGCGAGAAGCAGAACCATGCTCACCGCATGTGAATCCGTGATCGATGTCGAATGGCCGGAAGAGGCGCTCGACGCTGAGCCAATTGATGATCTTGTGGCCGCGAGCCGTCGCGGCAGTCGAGAGGCTCAGCAGCGGCTCTACGAATGTTGCCACCAGCGGGTGTATCGACTGCTCGTGCGGATGGTGGGACTGAGTGACGCCGACAACCTCTTGCAGCAAGTGTTTCTTCAAGTTTTTCGGACGCTGAGTCAGTTCAGCGGTCAATCGCGGTTCGAGACGTGGGTCTACCGCGTGTCGGTCAACGAGTCGTTGCAGCATCTGCGAAAGCAGCGGCGTCGGCGTTGGGTGTCTCTCGAAAGTGACTTCGTGGACCGCCAGCCGCACCAAGAACGCGACTTCGACCACAAAGAATTGCTGGAGCACGCCCTGGCGCGGCTCGAACCAGAGTCGCGGTCGCTGTTCCTGCTGCGTGAAGTGGAGAAACTGTCGTATGCGGAGATCGCCGCGGCCCTGCAGATTCCGGAAGGGACG
>CAZFLF010000744.1:0-4211 GCA_964519825.1 uncultured Pirellulaceae bacterium
CTGTCTCGATCAATGCAAGCCGCCGCACTCCAAAACCTGCAAGCGGTGTTTGGTCTACGACGTCGAAAAAAAAAGCCCGGCGTTGTGCTCCGGGCCGAAAATTCTTGGTCGTGTTCACGGTCGCGGCGAGGCGACTCGGATTACTGCAAGACCGAGGAAGACGTCATGGTCAGGTCAAGTTGAGCGGGTAGTTCTTGCCCATTGACTTCAAAGTTGATCGTCCCTTTGATCTGCACGCTCGAACGGCTTTCAACGACATTGCCTTTTTCACGGTCGAAATAAATCACTCCTTCCAGGGTCTTCGGCTTCAAATCCGCCCCCTTCACTTTCAACGGTAGCGGAGCGTCCGCGTCCACGCCGTAGCCTACTTCCAAAGTTTCCACATCAATCTTGTCGAGCTGTCGGCTATTGCGGTCCGCGGTTCCCTGGTACGTGTATTTGGTCTTGAACGTCATGTTTTGCCCTTGCTCAAGTCGGAGCGTTTCAGTGACTTCCCAGGTGTCTCCCTTGTTCACGGGCTTCATCGGGAGTTTGTCCAGCTCCTTGTTCGCCGTTTCGCGCAGATACGCGGGGTCGAGCTGCTTCTGCAGCAGAGCGCGTTTGGCCTCGTCAAGCCCTTCCAGCACTTTCTCTCGCCCCTCAATCGCCGTCACTCGATTCTCCTTATCGCGAACAACGGTCCAATTGGCCTTCACGTTGACTTTGATCAGGTCGAGCAACACATCGAACTGCGTCCCAGCCGGAGGCGCGTCGGGTTGCGTGGAATCAAACTCCAAATTCACGCCACCGGGTAATGTCAGCTTGGCTTTGAGCGCCTCGATCTTCTGCTGTTGGCGCAGCGTACCATCGGGAGCGCGCTTGGCATTCGTGGTGCTGATCGACATTTCTTGGTCGCTGCCGCTTTCGATATTCATGCCAGCCAGGGTCAGGACCTGCTTGGTGCTGATCTTAACCACGGAAATCGTCTTCTGGCCGTCGGGGAGCTTCAATTCCAACTTCACTTGGGCCAAAGCGGCATGGGGAATTGCCAATAGCACGAGAGCGATAGTGGGAATGAACAGAGTACGCAACATGGAAGCGGTCTCCTAGCAATAGAGTTATTGAACATTCTGATGGAGGCGGATGCGCGGTGATGCAACTCGCGGACTACCCATGGTAAACGGCGGCGCAAAGACGCCGAGTTGTTCCAGGTCGCGTCGCAATGATTGTCGTTCGTCATCGGACAATTCGCGGAACGGTGGCCGTACGGGACCACACTCGACGCCAAACCAACTCATTGCGGTCTTGCAGGCGGACGTGAAGCCGTACTTCTGCAGGCAGCGAACCAGCGCCACCGATCGGCTTTGGTATTTCCGCGCTGAGGCGAAATCCGCTTCCGCCATCGCCGCCAGCATTCGCCGATACAGTGGCGCGGCAAAATTGTACGTGCTGCCGATCGCACCCTGCACGCCGAGCGCCGCACCGGTCAGCAGGATCTCATCGCAGCCAAACATGACTCGAAATTCGCCATCCTGCAGCCGCACGCATTCCTGCAACTGCACCAGATCGTCGTTCGAATACTTCAATCCGACCAGATTCGGAATCCGTGCCTTCCCTTTGGTCAGGAACTCGACCATCGGCAATCTCACGCCGGTTGTCGGCGGAATATCGTAGAAGTAGAAGGGAAGGTCCGCCGCGGCCATCGCTATCGGAGTCAGGAAGTCGAGGAGTGCATCGACGTTCGCGGGTCGAAAATAAGATGGAGCGTGAGCTGCCACCGCATCCGCACCAATTTGCTGGGCGTGTGCCGCCAACCGAGCCGCATCGGCTTGGCAATTGTGCCCCACCTGGATGATGACATCGAGGTTCTTTGTAGGCGCGACCTCCATCCAACGCTCCGCCAGCAAGATCCGCTCCTCGAGCGTCAGCGATGCACATTCGCCAGTCGTGCCGGCGACAAATACGCCATCGACACCTGATTTGGCAAACAACTGGGCTTGCAGCTCGACTGCGTCGAGATGTAATTGCCCTTGCGCGTCAAAGGGAGTATGCGGCGGAGCAATCAGCAGGAAATCGTCGAATTGCATAATGGCCTATCAAGATTGGAGGACTGACTATTGGTTTGATGCATCTTCGCTGCGCAATGCCAACCTAGCAAGGATCGAGGACGATTCCTGACGCGGAAGCGGCTCCACTCTGAGGTATCGTACCAATCACGAAGACCTTGCGGCTGATGCAGTGGGTCATGGCTATCGTTCGGCGGAGATGTCGCATGAGACGTGTTGATCTGAGGTTGAGGACATTTTCGGCAATCCACATTCTTGTGACGTTGCTTCTCTGCCGGGCGGTCTGGGCTCAAAGGGAGGCAACTGCGGATCCCCTCGGTGAACTTGAGAAGATTGCCAAGGTTTACAAGATTGAAATCGTGACGGTCGACCCGCGCTTCCCGGTTAGGACCACGTACGGGACAATTGACGGCAAGAACGCCGACAGGAAGAAGCTGGAAAGCTACGCCGGCTTATTTGCCCGCGAGTTCACAGTTCACCCTCCGGATCTGGTGAAACGGTCGCAGCTCAAGCGCGTGGTGCTGTGCGAGGAACTGTCCTTCGCAGGCCAGCGGAGGAACGCGATTCCGGACTTCGACCATGATACGCTATACCTCGAAGTTAGCCGTGGGACCTACAGCAAGCCGTATCTGCGCAAGGTTATTCACCATGAGTTCTTCCACATCATCGATTACCGCGACGACGGCAGCGTGTACAAGGACGAACGCTGGCAGGTCCTGAATCCGGCGAAATTCAAGTACGGCGATGGCGGCCGAAATGTGCAAGACCTCCAGACGACGTCGGTCCTTACGGATGAGTTCCCTGGCTTTCTCAATCACTATTCAACGACTGCGGTTGAAGAGGATAAGGCGGAAGTCTTCGCCAACCTGATCGTCGATCCCGTTTACGTTGAGGATCGCGCTAAGAAGGACCGCGTGCTCAAAGCGAAGGTGGAGCGAATGAGAGACTTGGTGGCCAATTTCTGCCCCGACATGAAAGAAGAGTTTTGGGAGAGAGTCAGAAAGTTGAAGCGGACCGACGAGTGACCACCGAGGGGACGAGAGGCTAATCCCAATCGCGGTGAAGTGTGGTTGGTGACCCTAATGTCCAAGGTCACCTACTGCGTCCACTGCATCATTTTTTGCGGCGCATTGTGACGTTTGTTCGTGCGGTGTCGCCGGGCCGGACTTCAACGTAGCCCTGTCGGAAAGAGTATGTGTTCACGGTGGCCGAAGTCGGATCCGGAACGAGTTCGTAGCCATCGAGTTCGACCGAAAATGTCATATTCCCGGAGGGGAGCCCGCCGACGATTCCCTGGCCTACAGTTTCGCGCGTGTGTCAGGAAAAGAAGAGGAGTCGTGAAAAAAGCGACTTGAAGAACGGTCTGCCAAACACCGCTGGAAAGCTGTTCTATTATGGGCACGAAACTGTACCGCTACGTGGCGATGCATTTCTTCGACTTCCGAGTACGATCTGGTTTGGGTGTTGACGTACAGCGCGAAAGCTCGAAAGCACAAACAAGTCTACCCATATCTTCGCTATGGATTGGTTGTATCCGAAGAAAAGTTTGTTCCTGGCCGTCTCTTTACTCACAACGAAGCGTTGGACTTTTGTGCATGTTTGGCGGAGTTTCGAAGTTCCCGATTGAGCGAGTTTTTGGCCGCGTTGCTAAAGGCAGAAGTGGAAACGTCGCGTCAACTTGAACAAATTGGATTCGAAAGCGTTCGTGCACACATGTTTCGTACCGAGATCCAGCTTCAAACTGTCGGCGCGAAAGTCAAGTGATGCAACTGCGCCCTAACCCTGCGCTCACCTGACCGGGGGTGCGGCCCGGCCGCCCAACCAATCTTCGTGGCCGATCAGCCGTTCCGAAGCTAGAATGTCGGTAAGAATCGCTCGATTTGCTCGCGGGTGTCCCATGAAAAGCATTGCCGACCAATTGCCCCCTGAGATCGCCCGGCAAATCCATCCCGACTGGCGAAAGAATGAGGCGGCGTACTGGGCTGTGCGCGACCAACTGCTCAGCCAGTACCAAGGTCAGTGGATCGGCTTTGCCGACGGTGTCGTGATCGCTTCTGGCACCAGCCCGGTCGAGGTGCTCCATGCTGCCCAGCAGTCCGGTCGACATCCTTTCGACATCTGTGTTGGTAGGGAAGAAGAACCGTGCCGCATCCGTCGTTCTGCCTT
>CAZFLF010000745.1:0-4211 GCA_964519825.1 uncultured Pirellulaceae bacterium
TCCTGTTCATCAAACCGAAGCCATGAAAACAGTCCGAGGAAAAACAACCCTTGCATACCTCCAATTCGGCGCGAGCGTTCCCAAAGACTCATGCGTACTCTCGGTACACCTCAAACGACCGGTTTTGGTGCATCGTGCGGCGTGTCGAGATCTCGTGCCATTTGGTCGGGTCGACAGCACCGAACGACGCAGGCCAAATCGTCCAATCGACGCGTGAGATCAAGTGAACGATTGATGGGACTGCTCGATTTCCGCAGCAAAAATTGCCTGTTCGGTTGCTTACTTGCGGCCGATACGGCCGAAACCACGTAACGCGCCGCACGTTGCGCCGATGCCCGTTACAGCCATCGGGTCTGACTTGGACCGGTGAAGAGGTTCGAAACGTTTTCGCCAGCTAGGTCGTCAGAACGATGGGTCGCGAACCAGTGATTCCTGGCGCCAAAGTGACGTTCGCGGAAACGGTCTTTTCGTTATTCGGGCAAAGTAAAGTCCCCACCAAGTATATGTATGCACGCTTCACATTGAGGACTTTTTTGGCGGCAGTAGCAATTGTCAGCATTATTTTCGTATATGCCGCCAAACCATTCATTTTGCAGTGGCAAAAGTCGCGACACTTGGCTGATCTACGAGCGCATTTTAGTAGTCTCAGATTTGATTTTGAAAAACGAATCGCTTCTAGTCGACCAAAATTGCCGTTCGACGAAGGTGAAGCCCTTGGACAAACTGCTATACCTTGGAAGCCCGGAGAGAAACGGCCAAGCGTGGCGCTAATCAGCGTTTGTGATCCAGATGATCAAGTTGCGGACGACTCTGCGTGGTTTTTCTATTGCGATGAAAAGAGACGGAAATACTGGGCCCATTTTTACCCGGGCAAGACCACGATGGATCGTTACAAGATGACAAGTGTAGTCGTGGGTCCGTTTGACTTTCCCTAGGACGTGCGTTTCAACTGTGCCGGCTTCCATAATGCCCAATCATGCGCGGTGAATAGGTGATTGCTGCCGATGTCTCATCAGACCACCGCTTTTGGTACAGCCTGGTGTGTGTCGAGAACTCGTGCCATTTGCCGGGCCGACAACACCCAACGCCGCAGGCCAAATCGTCCAATCGTTGCGTCTGGTCAAACGAACCAATTGCTCGACTCATTGACGTGGACTGCGGCGCCCGCAAACCGGCCGATGGCCCTGCTGCGCAGCCAGGAGCAGCTCGCGATTGCTTCAGCGTCTTGCGGGCCGATAGAATCCTCCTCAGTGCGAGCGCTGAGGTAAACCGCATCCCCCCTTCGCCCCGCGGTTTCGTTTCAAAAGATTTATATCCCGCGTGCGTCAACTCCAGCGAACCCCGTTGTCCACGCAAGAGAATTAGAAACCTTAACGGGTAGGTAGCTTGAGGAGTTGCGACATGACAAACAAGCAGCACCGGTCGGTTTTCTGGGTAGTCTCAACCCACGTCCTTACCACGGGATTCGCCATGCCGGCCGTTGCGGGCGTGCTCGGTTTCGCAATCATTGTCGCGACGCAACCGTCCACGGTCGCTGCATTTCTCATGCTGCTTGCTTTCCAGGCGCTCGGATACATCGGTGGCGTGTACTACTCCCTGTCCTACATTCGAAAGGCGGCACTTATAGAAAACCCGATCAGGTGTATAAAGCCTTCCATCGTCACCTTTGTAGTACTTGCGGTTCTCGGGTTCGCGGTCAACATTGGCTCACTCCTCCGCGAACCGTCTGGCGAGGGCAATCCGATTCTGGCAATTGCCGGTCTTGTTGTATTTTACCTTGTGATCTCGTTCGCATTTGCCAAGATCACCCAAAAGGGTTTCGCCACAATGGAAGCAGTGCATCCGTCAGATGGGACCGCTACCTGACAAGCTGCGTTTCCAAGCTGGGAACGGCGGTAGTGTCCTAAAAGTGCTTTTAGGACACTACCCAGCGTCCGAACAAGTTGCTGCAGGCATTCCTGAGCTGGTAAGCTGCGCGACGAAAGACTTGGCGGGCAATTGAATCCGCAGAGGCGCATCCCCCCGAAGTTGGCTCAACAAACGATCTTCCGGTCTGAGTACAGCCGGATAGATCGCGATACGTTCGGCGTCATAAGCCAAAACCAGAACAGACTCCCGCTCGAAAGTCTGTCGTGGGTTCAATGGTCAACCGCCGTTCGATGACGGAACAACAAACTTCCCGCGAACGTCGGGCAGCACAGCGAAAGCGTCTCAGTCGTTCGCGATTACAATAAAACGAACAACAGCCCGATGATCGGCGGACGATTGAAACCAAAACCACAAAGAGTTTGCTCCCTCCCTCTCGAAAGGAAACGTAGCCATGATCAAGAACCTTGTGATTGCATCCGTTGTCTCGGCAGCAATGATCGGTACGAATTGGGCATTCGCGCAGGAGCCGACCCAAAGCCGTCCAACTCAGGACCGTGGGCTGGATGGCCGGGAGCCACTCTTCCGCTTCTCGCGGTCAGGCTTTTCAGTTGCGACGCCGGACCCAACGGTGACTCTCTTGAAAATCCGTGAGGTTCAAATGGAGCTGAAGCTGGAGGAGGAGTCGGCGAAGAAGATTGACGAGATCAACGCGGAGGCCACTCGCGAACGCCTCAGGATCACCGCGGAAATCGATGCCAAGATGAACGAGTTCAACACCAAGCTGAGCGCGATCAACAAGAAGGCGGAGGGCGACGCGCTCCTCCTGCTCAGCGACGCACAACGCCGGCGAACGGAGCAGCTCAAGTTGCAGCAACAGGGGTGGCAGGCCTTTAGCACTTCCCAGGTCGCAGAGAAACTCGGCCTCACCAAAGAGCAGATCAATGAGATTGCAAGGTTCAATCAGCCGGGCGGCTTCCTGTTCAGTCAGCCCGGACGCGGTCCAAGCTTCAGCCGATACGCGCCCAACCAGAAGATTCCCGCCTCAGCGCGATATCGGCAACGGGTTGAGGAAGCCAATCAACGCGCCATGGAGAATCGCGAAGAGATCCTCTCGGTTCTCACCCCGGAGCAACTGGCGAAATGGTCGGAGATGACCGGCGAGGCCTTCAAGTTCCCAGCGACATCGCTTCGGTCAGGCACACGCGACCCGCGTGGCACCCAATTCACGGAACCGCCGAAGCCAGACACCTCGAAAAAAGACCAATAGCCGCCATGATGGGACCGCCGTCATGCCCGACAACCTCCTCTGAGGTGATCGGCGTCCGAAACGAAGCCAAAACAAACAACAGTCGGCTGATGGTCAGTCGGCGAATTCAATGCGCTCTAGCGTCCCAAAGGTCAAGAAGCGCGACCGAGCCATCGCCCAACAAGTCGGTCAAGCCGACACGGACAAGGCGGCGGTTTGGGGCCGCTGAAAGTTTCTGGCTTCGTTGATCGTCCGTCGTTCATCAGGCCGCCTTGTCCGTGACGGCTTACCTTGGTCGTTCGGCGACAAACGAATTCATTATGAACGAAGCTGAATCCGAATCACCACCGTCCACTGACCCCGCATCACAACCCGATCGAGGCAAGTTCCTCTGGTTGTGGCGATGGTTCTGGCGTGTAACCCTCGTTGTCTCCCTCCCCTATGCTTGGTACTGCTTCTACGTCCCCTCCAACAACATTGCGGGGGCCCACAACTACACCTCGGCTCAACAACAGGCGGCCCAGTCTGGCAAGCCCATCATCCTCTTCTTCACCGGCAAGTGGTGCGTCCCCTGTCGAATCATGAAACGCAACGTCTGGGCAGATCAGCAGGTGGCGGCTTCGGTCAATGCAGGGTTCATCGCCGTGACGATTGACGTGGATGATCCTGACGCGACCGCAGCGTTGAGTCGTTACCGTGTCGGCGCCACGCCAAACACGATCATCACTGATCCACAAGGGACGGTCCTACAACAGAAGGAAGGGGGAATGGGAAAAGCGGACTTCCTCGAATTGCTCGGGAAACTGAATCCACCCGCTGCTCCGCTCGCGCCCTGACTTCCGCGATGAGTGCAGACAGGCTACCGCAACACTAAAGTGCAATGCCCTGTGTAGATTCCAGGGATCGTGACAAAGAGAACTTCGTCTGATTTCTGTTCAAGAATCGCCGAACTTATGAAGGATTAGATTGTGCGGTGCCCCAAGGAGACAGGCTGGTCGCGGGGAGAGATTGCGTGACGGAGTCGACGTTGACCGGCGAGGAGACCAGCCACAAACTAATCCCTGGTACAACTTCCACCGGAACCGAGGACCGCGCG
>CAZFLF010000746.1:0-4209 GCA_964519825.1 uncultured Pirellulaceae bacterium
GATGTCGGGCTACGACACCGGCCCGAACAACCAGCTCTTGGACGACGGAACCTATACCTACGAATACGATGAAGAAGGAAATCGAACGACGCGAGTAAAGACTTCTGACGATTCGTCAACCGAGTATGAATGGGATTTTCGAAATCGGCTGACCCGCGTCACCGACAAGGACGCTGAAGAAGAGGTGACCCAAGTCGTCGAGTACAAGTATGACGTCTTTGACCGCCGAATCGGCCGCGCGCTCGACACCACCGATCCATTCGACTTGGACGACGCGGCGATCGAGCGCTATGTCCTCGACGACATCAATGGCGTCACTTCGCTCGACGGCGGTAACGTCGTGCTCGACTTCGTCGATCCCGACGGATCCGAGGGAGAAATCGAGATCGCGCTTGCCAAACGTTATCTCCACGGTAACGAAGTCGACCAGTTGTTGGCCCAAGAGAACGTAACCGAATCCACAGAAGCGGCGGACCGTGTCCTGTGGCCGCTCGTCGATCATCTCCAAACTGTCCGCGACCTTTACCTAAACGACGCGACCCCCGCCGAACACTATCAATATGATTCGTTTGGCAAGATCACCGATGGTGACACGTCAATCAGTCGCTATCTTTACACCTCCCGCGAACTCGACGTGGCGACTGGTTTGCAAAACAATCGAGCTCGGTGGTACGATGCGGTTACGGGTCGATTCATTTCGAGCGATCCAGTTTCGTTTATCGCGAGTGATCAGAATCTCTACCGAATTGTTGGAAATCACTCGATTGGCGCTACCGACCCAAGTGGACTATGGAGCTACGCAGCTCATATGAAACTACTAACAGACTTTTATAAACAGAATATGAAATATCAGGCTGACGCTGCCTATATTCAAAGTATGGCGAACGAAGGCGCGATGTTGGATTCGATATCGTTCATAGGTAGTTTGTGGCCGTTTCCATCGATAGGACCTAACACTGACTATAAACACTTTATGAAAATGAAGGGTGAAACAGCTGCCGAGGCCATTGCCAAAGCTCAGAAATATGTGAACGATATGTTAAATGGGGTGCTTTACTGGAAGAATATGGCGAAAAAATATAATGATGACGAAAAAACACAACAAGCCTTTTGCCGCCTGATGGAGATGCTGTACCTTGGCGATGCGCTCCATACGGTCATGGATTCGACAAGCCCAGCTCATACTGATAAGAATTGGAACCCTGTAGAGTACGAGGGTAAGAACAAAGATGAGCACAGCGCTAATGAAAAAAAGGGTATAGAAACCGCGGACGACTTGTCTAAATACCAGGACGAAACACTGAAAAGGATGAAAAAGGCTAGGGAGGCTTACGAAAATGGTACTCCTTTCGAATTTGACTTACCCACAACGCCGCGACCTTGAGCTGGCAAACTAACGTCCTGGAGTTACAAAAATGAACATTCGATTTATTGCGTTCGTTGCCGCGTGCACTATTGCGCAACTTATTACGCCACACATCGCCGGCCAAACAATCACTTTTCCCGGTGCGCCTTCCGTGATTACGGTTGTCGGCGGTGTCATGTTTCAGGAGCCGATACCGGGTTGGCAATATGCGGATGTAACACAGCTGCTTGAAGGAGTAAGTGAACTCGCTTTGACAGGCCGTCCCACGTCCCATGGAGCTTTGACCGCATACTTTGGAAATCCCAAAGGGGGCTGGAATGTTCGCACCATTGTCGATGCTCCAGCACTGAGCAAGCATGGAATTCAATTGTTTGAGATCAATCCATATGAACACATTCACGCAGGGGGTGGCATCAGCCGCCGATCGTCGCTCCGCTTTGTCCTGGATGCCGGTGGGCTCGCGTACTATGTAGACGACAATACGTTGGTGGTGACTACAAAGCATATTGCGAAAGTCAAATGGCTCTCTCAACTGGATAAACCGAATCCGGAAGCCTTAAGTGGCCCAGCGGTCGCCCAGCGCCGCAAAGCAGCATTTGCCGTTGCGTTTTGGCAACTTGATCCCGACACCTGGCTCGAGCCTCTGATGAAAGCGCTAGATGACGACGATTGTCAGGTTTCGTTTGATGCCGCCTATGCGCTCGGAGAACTTGGTCCGCAAGCGGCACCGGCGATTGACCGCCTCGTGAGTCTGCTCAAATCGGATGATGTTACGCGACGTGAGGCTGCGGTGTTTGCCTTGGGACATATCGGACCACAGGCCACAGACAGCCTGCTTGAACTGCTAGATCATAAGGATTCGGAAATTGCAATTGCAGCATCGAAGTCGTTCAATGTAATGGGAAGAGTTGGAAAACTGGCAATTCCGAGTTTATTCGCCGCAGCGAAGCGCCACGCGGACGCTCAGGAACTTTGTAAAAGAATCGGATTGGCGATTGCGAACATCGATCCCGAGGGTGCCGTACCTGTTTTGCGCGAACTCTTGAAATCGCAGAACACTGACCTGCGTGCCTTCGCCGCGAATACAATTGCCGAACTTGGCCCGGCTGGAAAAAGCTGTGCGCAAGAACTGGTATCCCTGCTCACTCATCCAAATCTGGAAGTCAGATATAGTGCGGCGCGCGCGTTGGGAACAATGGCAAAGCATCTTCCACTTGACTTTCCTATCGCTGAACTGGAAGCGGCAAGCAAGGATGACGATGAGCATGTGAGCGCATGGGCTGCAGCAGCACTTCGTCGGATCGAAAATTCGAGGAAAAAGTAGTAATAACTCTAGAGTCCGCATCGCAAGATGGGAGTTGTCATGCGATGTGTGGCCGGCGGAACGGTGGCGCGAATAGAAGTTGCTAGCATAAAGCGGTTATCGTAATGGACATCAAACTGCCTCATGCCGGCCCAGCATTTCAATGGCGGGGCGACTTGACGTTGCGCGGGGAAGTGATCGAAGAGTTTCGGCCTTTCGCGGAAAGCATCGAGTGGCGAGTTGGACAGGATTTTTTGAGAGCGAGTGGGGCCAAGTCGTTTGTGTCGGATTCGTCTCCTGTTCCGTTCGTGGTCAACAACGATGGGGATCTGTCGTGCCGGGCGGCGGAGTTGCTTTTTGCCTCGCTGTCCGTAGCACCGCCAACTTCGGCTGAGATCATCGTCCTCGAATTGGGGATCGGGGTCGGATTGTTTGCTCGGTATTTGCTCGACCGATTCCGTTGGCTGTGCGAGGTTCACGAACAACCCTTTTATGACCGCCTGTGTTACATCCTGGGCGACTACTCGCCGAAAATGTTGATCGATGCGGCGCGGCATGGTGTGCTCGCCGGACACCGCGACCGCTATCGCCTGCGGGTCGTCAACGCGCTCGATCCAGACAGCGGCTTGGCGGGCGATCTCGACGACAAATCGACTGTCCGCGCGGTGTTTCTGAATTACTTGCTCGATTGTTTGCCCGCGGCGGTGCTAGAGATCAGCGACGGTTTCCTGCGACAGTTGTGCGTGCGAACCCACTTTCGAGCTGATCCGGGAGCTGCCTCCGAGTGCGTGACCGCGGCCAGGGTTGCTGAGCTCCGGAAGTCGGATTCGCCCGAACATTGTCGCGAATTGCGGTTGCTGGCGGACTCGTTCGTGGCCGAATACGAGTTTCAAGACTGTGATTGGAAGAGTATTCCAGAGCCACACTGTTTTGAGAAACAGCGAGTCAAACGGAGCGTCGTGGTCCATAGTTTTGGAGCGATACAGTGTTTGGAGCGGCTGGCAAAATTGTTGCACCCGAGCGGATTCATTTTGATGAACGACTACGGATCGGCCGACAGCGAGCGCGAAGACGATTGGTTCGAGCATCAACGTTATTCGGGCGCGACATTTGTTGGCGTTAACTTCGACCAGTTGAAACGACACTTTCAAGGGGACGCGTATCGCTTCGTGGAGCCCGCGGAAGGGAGCGAAAGTTTATTCGCGCGGTTGCTGGGTCCACCTGAGCTTCCCAGAGAAGTCAGCGAGAAGTTTACAACTCTGTTCTCGAAACTGATTCTGGAAGAACGAAGTAAGCTGAAGGACAGGGGGAAAGGCTGTTTGAGCCACCAGCGCTATGAGGGGGCCCTCTCGGCATACCGTCGGATTCTGGAACAGCAACCCTACGACTGGATCAGCCTGGGCCAGGTAGCCGAGTTGCTGACGTTTGGATTGTGCGATCCGGCTGCGGGTCTTTCCGCGATCCGCGAAGCGATTGCCGTCAACCCCAGTTGCTCTAGCCATTTGTGGGACATCGCTGGCGATTGCCTGCTGGAACTCGG
>CAZFLF010000747.1:0-4206 GCA_964519825.1 uncultured Pirellulaceae bacterium
TCGTCATGGCGCTGATCCCGCTGGTTGCGATTTCGAAGCTGCGATCGGAAGACGAGACCGTTGACTTCGCTCGCCACGTGCAGCCGATCCTGGTTGCTCACTGCATCCGGTGCCACGGACCGGAAAAGCAGGAAAGTGGATTGCGATTGGATCTGAAGCAGGCGGCGCTACATGGCGGCGACGGTTATGCGCCGGTCATCCGCGCGGGGAAGAGCAGTGACAGTCCGTTATTCCAGTTCGTCAGCCGTGAGGATGCGGACCTCAAGATGCCACCGGAAGGGGCGCGTCTAGCGCCGCAGGAAATCGACGTGCTGCGACGGTGGATTGAACAAGGGGCGAAATGGCCGGACGACGGTTCCCAAGTTGATGATCCCACGCAAAATCATTGGGCGTTCCAACCTCTCCGCCGCGCAACGATACCGGTGATCAACAGTCCGACTTCCGGGGTACACAATGCGATCGATCGATTCGTGATTGCGGAACTCGACAAGCAATCACTCACACCAGCTCCGCCTGCTGAACGGGCAACTTTGATCCGGCGACTCTATTTCGACCTGCTCGGCCTCCCGCCAACCCCGGACGAAGTTGAGGCGTTCGCCCGTGACGAGAATCCGCAAGCGTATGAACAACTTGTAGACCGCCTGCTCGCTTCACCGCAACTTGGCGAGCGCTGGGCGCGGCATTGGCTCGACGTCGTTCGCTTTGCGGAAAGCCACGGATTTGAGATGAATCAGGCTCGGCCGAACGCGTGGCGATTCCGCGACTATGTAATTCGGGCGTTTAATGAGGAACTGCCGTACGATCATTTCGTACGTGACCAAATCGCGGGGGACCGTTACGGCGCGGACGAAGCGACTGGGTTCTTAGTGGGTGGTCCGTGGGACCAGGTCAAAAGTCCAGATCCGGTACTCACGGCCCAGCAGCGGGCCGATGAGTTGCACGACATCGTCAGCACAACGGGGAGCGCGTTCTTGGGCCTGACCGTTGGCTGCGCCCGCTGCCACTCGCATAAGTTCGATCCAGTCCCACAAACCGACTATTACGCGCTGAAAGCCTGTTTTGAGGGGGTGCAGCATGGCGATCGCGAGCTGCGCGGGGCGACCACTGGCAAAACCGAGAAACAACTGGCCGAAATCGAAAACGCCCGGGTTCAGTTGGTGGAATTCGAGAGTCAGTCCGCGCCGACTCCGGTCAACGCCCGTCTGAACGTCGAACGGTTCGCGCCAATCTCCGCGAAGAAACTACGATTCACGATTCGAGCCACCAACCAGTCCGCACCGTGCATTGATGAGCTTGAAGTCTGGACCCCCTCGCCGTCCCCTCGCAACGTGGCCTTGGCGTCGGCCGGCGCGAAAGCTTCCGCGTCCAGCGTCTTTCCCAATAGCGACATTCATCGGCTGGAGCATATTCATGACGGTCGCTACGGCAACGGTCGCTCCTGGATTTCCAACGAACCGGGGGCCGGCTGGGTCGAGATCGAATTCACACGCAGCGAGACGATCGATCGCGTGTTGTGGGGGCGGGACCGTGAACAGAAATTCACCGACCGTCTGGCAACTGATTATGCGATTGAAGTGAGCGACGGCGGAGCATGGCGGTCAGTCGCCACGGCCCTAGATCATGCGGACTCGCCGGAGCGACTCGCGCGGCGAAAGGAGTTGGAACAACACATTGCGGCAGCTCAAGACGAGCCACGAGTCTACGCCGGCAAATTCACGCAGCCCGTTTCAACCATGCGTTTTCATCGGGGCGACCCGCTGCAACCGCGAGAACCTGTGGCACCTGGTTCACTTACTAACTTTGGCGTCCGTTTCGAACTGCCTTCCGACGTACCAGAATATGAACGGCGCAGCGCGCTGGCAGACTGGATTACTGACCCACGGAATCCACTCACGGCGCGCGTCATCGTGAATCGTCTTTGGCAGCAGCATTTTGCTGAAGGGCTCGTGACCACGCCCAGCGACTTTGGCATCAATGGCGGGCGTCCCTCCCATCCGGAGTTGCTCGATTGGCTGGCGGATGAGCTGTTATCGCATGGCTGGAATCTGAAACATATTCATCGGTTAATTGTGTTATCTGCGACGTATCGCCAGTCGAGTGCCGTCCGGACGGATGCGATGGCGAAGGACGCGACCAGCCGTTTACTGTGGCGTTTTCCTCCGCGACGGCTGGAAGCGGAGCCGTTAAGAGATGCAATCTTGGCCGTGTGCGGCAACCTCGATCCGCGTATGGGTGGACCGGGATTTGATTTGTTCGAGCCAAACAACAACTACGTCAAGGTCTATCAATCAAAGCAAACATTCGGACCGCTGGAGTGGAGGCGCTTGGTGTATCAAAGCAAGCCGCGTATGCAACTTGACGATACGTTTGGTGCGTTCGATTGCCCCGACGCGGGCCAGATCGCGCCGAAACGTACGCGTTCCACCACGGCGCTCCAAGCGATGAACCTGTTGAATAGTCCGTTCATGGTGCAGCAGTCGGAGCTGTTTGCCCAGCGGCTGCGCCGTGAAGCTGGCACAAACGAGGAGAGTCAGGCGCACCGCGCGTTCGAGCTGGCGTTCCAGCGTCCGCCAGCGCCGGAGGAATTGTCCGTCGCATTGCGAGTGGTGCGCGAGGAGGGGTTAACCGTCCTGTGCCGCAGCCTGCTGAATGCCAATGAATTCCTCCACGTGTTTTGACCATTCTTTAGGAGCCAATCATGACGAAATCTCGACAGTACTCCCGCCGGCGATTCTTGGGTCACTCGGCAGCGATGGCGGTGGGAACAATCGCGGCGCCCTATTTTGTTCCGGCCAGCGCATTCGGTGCCAATGACAAAGTCACTGTCGGTTTTATCGGAGTCGGCGGGCGTGGGATGCAGAACGTGCCTGCACACCTGGGGAGAATTGCTGCGGCGTGCGATGTCGACAAGGACCATTTGGCTTCTGCTGTCAGCAAAATTGGCGACAAGTGCACGGGGTACGGCGACTTTCGCCGGGTGCTCGACCGCAAAGACATCGACGGCGTCGTCATCACGACCCCCGACCATTGGCACGCCATCCTGACGATTGAGGCTTGCAAGGCGGGCAAACACGTCTATTGCGAGAAGCCCTTGTCGCTGTTCGTAGCCGAGGGACGCAAGATGGTCGAAGCGGCACGCGCCAATAAAGTGGTCGTCCAGTGCGGTTCGCAGCAACGTTCGACGCCCCATTTTCGCCTGGCGGCGGAGCTGTTCCGCACCGGAGCGCTCGGCAAGATGAAAGAAGTTCGCGTGGGAATTCCCGCGGTCAACTTCCAGCCGCCGCCGGTTCCCGATTCCGATCCGCCTGCGGCGCTCGACTATGATTTCTGGCTGGGACCAGCCCCCTATCGTCCCTACAACGCCAAGCGCGTCCATTATCTGTTTCGTTTCTTCTGGGACTACTCCGGGGGCCAGATGACGAACTTCGGCGCGCACGATCTGGACATCACGCAGCTGGCGCTCGGCATGGACGAAAGTGGGCCGACCAAGATCAGCGGTACCGCCGAGTTTCATCCGCAAGGCTGGTATGAAGTGCCGAACAAGTGCCGGATTACCTATGAGTACGCCAACGGAGTTACCGTGCTATTGGGACAAGAGCAGCCCGACGTGGCCAAGAAGATCACCTTCATCGGCAGCGAAGGGACCCTGTCCGTGTCGCGGAGCAAGTTCGAAAGTGACCCGCCGGAAATCGTCGAGAAGGCCGTGAAGGAACGAGGCATCAAAATCGGTTTTGGCACGTCGACCGAGGATCATCATCAGAACTGGCTGGACTGCATCAAGTCAGGTGCTCGTCCGAGTGCGGACGTCGAAATCGGTCATCGCTCCGCCACCGTCTGCCACTTGGGAAACATTGCCGTTCGCACCGGTAAACCCATTCAATGGGATCCCGCGGCTGAGAAGGTTGTGGGCAACGAGCAGGCTGCCGCGATGCTGACGCGAGCTTATCGAAAGCCGTGGACGTTGGGTTGAGTCAATCTTGGAGTGCGGGACTCGTCACCGCTGTGGGATTATTGTTGAGAAGCCACAGCTTACGATTCGGCTGGAGGGAATCGGAAGTGCGTGCGAGTCGAGGAGCGTCCTCGGCTCGGCCTGTGAGCGACCAGCGCAGGCCGCGAGCGTCGCTGTGGATGCGGAACAGATCCGGAGCCAATGACGTGAGGTGCCAGGATTGAGAATCGTCATCGATGACTCCCCGCAAGACCAGA
>CAZFLF010000748.1:0-4203 GCA_964519825.1 uncultured Pirellulaceae bacterium
GAAGAAGAAGTAGTGTCGAAAGGCGAGTACGATTATGGCACGGGCCAAAGGCGACGAGGACAAGGATCCGAAGGACAAAAAGGACAAAGGTCCTAAGGACTCGGGTTCTAAAGAAAAGGGCCCTAAGGACAAGGGTCCTAAGGACAAGGGCCCTAAAGAAGACAAGGGTTCTAAGGGACCTAAAGACACGGGTTCGAAAGAAAAGGGTTCGAAAGACAAGGGCCCTAAAGACAAGGACTCGAGTGGTGCGCCGAAACGTAAGGCCGCTACCCCGCGTCTACAGACCAAGTATCAGCAAGAGATCTTGCCAGTGCTGGCCGAGAAACTTGGCCGTGTCAATCGGCTGTCCCTGCCGCGCATTCAGAAAATCACGGTGAATATGGGGGTCGGTGAAGCCAAAGAGGATAAGAAGTTCCTGGAATTGGCCACCGATGCTTTAGGACTGATTACTGGTCAAAAGCCCATCATAACGATAGCTCGCAAGTCGGTTGCCGGGTTCAAACTGCGGGAAGGTCAGCAGATTGGCTGCAAAGTTACTCTCCGTCGCCAGCGAATGTATGAGTTCTTCGATCGGTTGATCTCGTTGGCGTTGCCGCGTGTGCGAGATTTTCGTGGGTTGAATCCCAAGGGGTTCGACGGCAACGGCAACTACAACATGGGCCTTACTGAACAACTGGTGTTTCCGGAGATTAATCCGGACAAGTTTACCAAAGTGCAGGGAATGAATATTACCATCGTGACGACGGCTCGGAATGACGACGAGGCCCATCTCCTATTGACCGCGTTTGGGATGCCCTTCCGTCAGAGTGGATCGTCAACTGAGGCGGCCTAATGCGCCGTTTGCATTGAATTGAGGACTACGCCGTGGCTAGCAAATCCAAATTCGCTAAAGCGAAGCTCACACCCAAGTTTTCCACACGGTTGAAACGTCGTTGCCGTTTGTGTGGACGGTCGCGGGCGGTATACCGCAAGTTCGGCATTTGCCGTATTTGTTTCCGGAAATTGGCGGACACGGGTTGCATACCCGGCGTCCGCAAGTCGAGCTGGTAAAGGGGGACCGGACGAAATGTTGACCGATCCAATTGCCGACATGTTGACGCGCATCCGTAACGCGGTGGCCGTGGAGCGGCCGCATGTCGAAGTGCCCTTGTCAAACCTGAAAAAGGGTTTGGCGGACGTACTAAAACGCGAGGGGTATATTTGGGACTGGCAAGAGGTGGATGGGGATCCGTCATCGCAGTTGCGATTGGATCTGAAGTACGGACCTAACGGCGAGCGGGTCATCCAGAGTATTCGCCGCATTAGCAAGCCTGGCCGACGCGTGTACAGCCAAGCACGCGAATTGAAACCGGTACTTCACGGAATGGGTATCAGGATCCTCAGCACTAGCCGGGGAATTGTGAGCGACCGCGAGGCACGCCAGAAGAACCTAGGTGGCGAAGTGCTATGCGAAGTTTGGTAATTAGAAGTTTGGTATTCAGACGTTTGGTAATCAGAAGTCTTTGAGTAATCAGAGCAAGTTTGGTAACCAGAGAAATGTGGTAATCAATTGTGAATTCCAGCGACCTGGTCCCTGGGTCCCGAGTTGATGGTGGAGCGTCGGTATGTCGCGAATTGGTCTGAAACCGGTGGTAATTCCAGCGAACGTGAACGTTGCGATCAGCGGACGCAAAGTCAGCGTGGAAGGACCATTGGGAAAGCTTGAGTTGGAACATCGCGCGGAGTTGGATGTGGCATTCGACGCCGCTGCCAAACAACTCGTGGTTGCCCGCAAGTCAAACGAGCGACAGTCTCGGGCGCTCCATGGTCTGACTCGTGCACTGATCAACAACATGGTTGACGGTGTGGTCAAGGGTTATGAAAAGAAACTGGAGATTGTGGGAGTTGGATACCTGGGATCGATCAAAGCGGACGTCTTGTCGCTCCGAGTTGGTTATGCCAACGAGGTGAAGAAGAAGATTCCGAAAGGGCTGCAAGTCACTTGCCCCGACCAGACGCATATCGTGATCAAAGGCTGCGACAAGCAAATGGTTGGACAATTTGCCGCGGAAGTGCGTTCCATCCGGAAGCCTGAACCTTATAAGGGCAAAGGTGTGCGGTACGCGGGCGAGCACATCAAGCTCAAACCGGGCAAGGCGGCAACGTAACGAGAGGTATTTACGACGTGAACAAGCAACGAGCAATCAACATCCAACGCCAGCGGCGAAAGTTCCGCGCTCGACGCAAACTGGCTGGCACCAGCGAGCGTCCGCGGCTGACCGTTTTTCGCAGTCATAAGAATCTCTTTTGCCAGCTCGTCGATGACTTGTCGCGTAAGACTCTAGTCGCCGCCAGTTCTGCAGAACAGGAACTGCGAACCGCGGTGAAATACGGCGGTAATAAGTCGGCGGCGGAAGTCGTTGGCCAGAAATTGGCAGAGCGGGCTTTGGCGGCTGGGATTAAGTTGGCCTGCTTTGACCGCGGTCATTACAAATATCATGGCCGGATCGCGGCGCTCGCGGATGCGGCGCGGAAAACCGGTTTATCATTTTAGGCGAGACCATTTTAAGCGAGACCATTTTAAGCGAGACCATTTTAAGCGAGACAACGGGAAACCGGCGTCCATTGCCTGACAGGAGTCGAAAGACGTGGGATCAGACAGTACATCGGACATCGAGCGAACGATCAAGATTCGGCGGTGCGCGGCCGTGGTCAAGGGAGGGCGACGATTCAGCTTTGCAGCGATGGTCGTCGTGGGGAACGGTCGCGGCAAAGTGGGTTGGGGATATGGCAAGGCGAATGAAGTCCCCCCGAGCGTGGAAAAGGCCACCAAGCAGGCATCCCGCGAACAAATCGAAATCCCGATCGTCGACGACACCATCCCGCATCCGGTTACCGGAAAATGTGGCGCTGCGGAGGTATTCCTGTTACCGGCCGGCGCCGGAACAGGGGTGATTGCGGGAGCGGCGGTTCGTGCCGTATGTGAAGCCGCTGGAATCAAGAACATTCTCTCGAAAGCCTATGGGACTAATAACCAAATCACAGTGGTGAAAGCCACTTTCGACGCCTTGAAGAGGCTTCGAACCCGCCAGGAGACCGAGCGGTTGCGAGGAGTTGCACTGTCATGAATATCCACGATGTGAATCGCGGCGTGCACAAGCACCGCAGTCGAAAGCGAATTGGTCGTGGACCCGGCTCCGGCCACGGAAAGACCGCTGGCCGCGGCCATAAGGGTCAGTTTTCCACTCCGGGATACAAGGCACTCCCCATTTTTGAAGGCGGGACAATGCCACTCGTCCGCCGAATACCGAAACGCGGATTCACGAACATTTTCGCATCTGTGGTCGCTACGGTGAACATAGGCGACTTGGAACAGTTGTTCGAATCTGGGGAGGACGCAACACCGGAATCATTGCGTGCCAAGGGATTACTGAAGCCACGCTTTGAGGAGTTAAAGGTCCTCGGAGATGGCAACCTGACCAAAAAGCTGAAAGTGTCGGCTCATCGTTTCAGCCAGTCCGCGAAGACAAAGATCGAACAGGCAGGGGGCGAGGCGATTGTTCTCCCCGGCAAGACCCCGGTTAGGGACAAGCGGCAGTCCAAATAGATTTCCAGGTGGCCAGGGAATTCGCATGGACGCGGCCTTCGTTGTGCCGCATACTGGTCCCCACTTTGCAAATGATGGACCGTCCTTATGTGGGAAAAACTGCGCATTGTTTTCACGATTCCAGAACTCCGTCAAAAAATTCTTTTGACGTTGGGTTTCCTGGCGATCTATCGGATTGGTTGGCATATCACCCTACCGGTGATTGACCAGGAGATGCTGAGCAGGCCGGGCTCGCCGGGCGGCTTTGGGGATTTCATGAATAAGGTCGCGGTCTTCGCCGCTAGCGACTTGCGGCAGGCGACCATCTTCGGTCTGGGGATCATGCCGTATATTTCCGCGTCGATCATTTTCCAGTTGCTGGGCAGTATCTGGAAGCCGATCGAAGAATTGCGCAAAGAGGGTGAAACTGGCCGCAAGAAGATCAACGAGTACACGCGATACTTGACGGTTTTGTTGTGCTTCATTCAGAGCTGGTTTTATGTGAAGTATTACCTGATGAGTCCCGAGTCGTCCGGAGCGGAATTGATTGATGTGGCTTTTCGGACTGTGCCCAGTGATCCGACGAGCCTGTCATTCGGCTGGCAGCTCACCACCGTCATGACCATGACCTGTGGGAC
>CAZFLF010000749.1:0-4196 GCA_964519825.1 uncultured Pirellulaceae bacterium
CCATGCGAAAAACCGGCGGCTAGCGCCGTTCCGCTCAGTGATCCAATCCCCGTTTATAGCTGTGACAGAGCAATAGTGCCTCACACAAACAAGTCTCGTACAACATTTCCTTCGACATCGGTCAGTCGGAAATCGCGACCTGCATAACGGTAAGTCAGGCGTTCGTGGTCCAAGCCGAGGAGATGTAGGATCGTCGCGTGCAGGTCGTGGATATGGACTTTGTTCTCGGCTGCGAAGTAGCCGTAGTCGTCAGTACTGCCGTAACGCAGGCCTCCTTGGACGCCACCACCGGCCAGCCACATCGTAAACCCTTCAGGGTTATGGTCGCGCCCGTTGGTTCCTTCTGCCGTTGGAGTGCGACCAAATTCTCCTCCCCACCAGACGAGCGTATCGTCGAGGAGCCCGCGTTCTTTGAGATCGTACAGAAGTCCGGCGATTGGCAGATCGACCTCGCGCGCGTTCTTCTCGTGCCCGTCCTTGAGGTCCGCATGCTGGTCCCATTGGACCTTATTGTCGTTGTGCGTGACCTGAATGAACCGCACACCCGCCTCGGCAAACCGACGGGCCATCAGGCACATCCGTCCGAAGTTGGCATTCACCGGATTGTCGAGACCATACAGCTTATGCGTCGCTGCTGTTTCGCCGGATAGATCTTCGACCCTAGGCAGCTCGGACTGCATGCGGAACGCCAGTTCAAATGAATTGATGCGGGCTTCTAAGGAAGCTTCCGGGCCGGCTTGTGCCTGATGTTCCCGATTCAGCGTGTTCAACCGATCAAGCTGCAATCGCTGGATTTCACGTGGCAGTCGTGAATTACGGATGTACTTCACTTTGGCCTGATCGGAGGGGACACTGGCGTTGCCCAAGGGGGTCCCCTGGTAGGCCGCCGGCAAGAAAGCGGAACTCCAGTTATTGACTCCTCCGAAGGCGAGCGTGGGACAGATCGTCACGAACGCCGGCAGATTGCTATTATCGGTTCCCAGTCCGTAGCTGACCCACGAACCGATGCTGGGGCGAACAAAATTGTCGCTGCCGGTATGCAGCTTCATCACAGCGCCGCCGTGTGCCGGGTTGGTGCCGTAGACCGAATGAACCATACACAAGTCATCAACGCGCTCCGCCAATTTCGGAAACAAGTCACTGACCCAAATTCCGCTCTCACCGTGTTGTCGGAATTGCCACGGCGACTTGAGCAGATTGCCGGTGCTGTTGAATTGGACCCGCGGCTTGGCGAATGGCAACGGCTTGCCGTCGTCGCGCGCTAGAAGCGGCTTCGGGTCAAACGTGTCGACCTGCGATGGCCCTCCACTCATGAACAGGAAAATCACCCGCTTCGCGCGAGCGAGATGGTGCGGCAACCGGGCTGCCAACGGATCGACCGTACCGGACGCAGGTGCAGCGGTCACAGTCTCGTTTAATAGTGACGCCAGAGCCAACGAACCGAACCCGGCTGCCGATTTCTGCAAGGCTTGGCGGCGGGATATGGCAGCGTGAAACATGTACGAATCCAACCTCTCGACGTTATCGGACATAGATAAACTCATTGGCGGCGATTACGACGTGGCACAGGATGCTCCAAGATTGATTCCTCCGTTTAACGGCATCCGATTCCGTAGCGGTAAGGGACCGATCGACCTCAGCCAGATAGGAACGGTTGGCTTGGCGTTCTTCCGCGGAGGCCTCGCGGCCATAGGCAATGACGTACATCCGGGACAGTCGCTGGTCGTCATCGGACGGCTCGACGAGTAGTCGCTTGGCGAACTCGTCCGCGGACTGCATCACGAAATCGCTATTGAGCATCAACAGAGCCTGCGGTGCCACAGTCGTCGTAGCCCGGTCACCGCTGGGAACCGCTGGATCCGGAAAATCCAACAACTGAAACAGATCGAAAACGTTATTGCGAATGACAGGTAGATACAGCGAGCGTCGTCGGCTCGTGTAGTCGCTCAGGTCAATCGAGGTATGGTCGAACAGGTAGCCTCGGTTCTTGACCTTCAGCAATGACCCGCCGACGGTGGAATCCAATTGGTCGCCGACGGCCAGCAGCGCATCACGCACCTCTTCCGCCTCCAAGCGTCGCACGTTGGCCCGTCCGAATAGCCGGTTCTCTGGATCGCGCGCAACAATTGCTGCGGATTGCGAACTGCTCTGTTGATAGGTGTTGGAACTCAGAATCAAACGGTGCAGCGATTTGAGGGACCAACCGTCGGCTACAAATCGTCGCGCAAGCCAGTCGAGCAATTCCGGGTGTAACGGCGATTCACCGAGCAGGCCGAAGTTGTCCGTCGTGCGGACCAGCCCCTTACCGAAATGCCACCGCCAGACGCGATTGACGATGACTCGCGCAGTCAGCGGATGCTGAGGATCGGTCAGCCAATCCGCCAGTTGCCGACGACCACTCTCTGTCGGTGAGAATTGCGGCGTTCGGGGACCTTGCACAACGGGTGGTGTGCGGCGCGGGACCACGTCCCCCAACTTGAGCGGATTGCCGCGAACATGAATCGCGACGTCGGTGATTTGATCTTCGCCGACCCCCATCGCAGCGGGAAAATCCGGCGGATTCTTCTCCAACGCCGACAGCTCATCGCGGAGCTTCGTCAGTTCGGTCTTGGTAGCATCGGAATAGAAAGTCTCCAACTTCTCCGGAGGTTTTTTGGGAGTTGGATCTGCTGCCAGGTTGTCGCGAATTTGCTTGTCAGCTTGAGTAACGAATGTCTCGATTGTCCGCTTCTTCGCCGCGAGCTGTGCATCGTACTCGGCCCGCATGGCCGTCGCGGCGGGAGAGGATAAGGCGTTCTCGTGCCATTTAGCGACCTTGGTATAGGTCTCCATGGTTCGAGTGCTCTTGAAGATCCCGGCCAAACCGTAATAGTCGGCAGTGTCGATCGGATCAAACTTATGATCGTGACAGCGAGCACAACCAATCGTCATTCCGAGAAACACCCGACCGACAGTGTCGATTTGCTCGTCGACGATGTCCATCTGCATTTTGGACTGGTTGACTTCAGCCAGGACTTTCGGGCCGATGGCCATGAACCCGGTGGCAATCAATTGCTCGTGCCGCTGAGCTTCGTCGGTTGCTGGGAGCAGATCGCCGGCAAGTTGCTCGACGATGAAGCGGTCGAATGGCTTGTCGCGGTTGAACGCCGTGACCACATAATCGCGATACCGCCAGGCATTGCCATGAGCGACGTTCTCATCCAGCCCGTTGGAGTCCGCGTACCGGGCGACATCGAGCCAATTCCGTCCCCACCGCTCGCCATAGGCGGACGAAGCGAGCAAACCATCGACGAGCCGGGCGTAGGCATCTGGACGATCATCCGACAGAAACGCTTCGATCTCTGCAGGAGTGGGAGGCAGGCCAGTCAAATCGAACGTCACACGGCGTATCAGTGTCCGCTTATCGGCCCTCGCCGCCGGAGAAAGTCCGGCTGCTTCAAGGCTTGCCAGCACGAAGCGATCCACGGAAGATTCCGCCCAATCGAGATTCTTGACAGCAGGGATCGACGGGTTCTTCGGCGGTTGAAAAGCCCAATGATTCGGATCGCGGAGCCTCGCGCTGGTCTTCTGAATTTCTGGAAAGGGAGCGCCAATTTCGACCCAGCGAACCAGGTCGGCAATCTGGCGGTCGGTGAGCTTGCCGTCCTCCGGCATCTTCAGTTTTTCATCGTCGTGCCGCACCGCGCGAATCAAGAGACTCTCGCCAGGTATTCCGGGTACGATCGCCGCGCCCGAATCACCGCCACGCAGCAATGCTTCACGCGAGTCCAGTCGCAGTCCCGCCCACTGTTTCTTCGAGCCGTGGCACTTCTGACAATGCTCGACCAACACCGGCCGCACATTCGTCTCGAAGAACTGCAACTGCTCCGCCGTAGGTGGCTGGATGGGAGGGGGAGCGTCTGCCGCCAGGACCACACACAACAGCGCACAAATCATGTTCGGTCCTTCTTGTTGAGACCCACCCTCGAGAGCCGGCTTTGTGTTCGTTGTGCCTCCATGGGTTGCAGTGTACGCGGTCCGCCGTAATTCAGCCAGTTTGCGGGTAGTGGGTCGGTCCAAGGTTCAATAAGAAAGGAGTCAGGAACACTGATTCCCGCTAATTAAGACGGGTCGGATTTAGTGTAAATCAGCGAAGATTAGTGTTCTTGTTCGTTCTTCAACTCGCATCATGTGATGCTCGGTTCACAAAATTGGAA
>CAZFLF010000750.1:0-4196 GCA_964519825.1 uncultured Pirellulaceae bacterium
GTTGCCCCGTGCGGTCGGCGACTTGCTCTTGATCTTTCGCCAGCTTCTTCGCGTCATCTCCCCCTTCGGTGCGGCCCTGAAGGCCTTGCTGCAACCGGATGAGCCGTTCGACTTCTTTGATGTAATCCTTGATCCGAGTCTGTTCGCTCTTCAGACGATCCGCGCGATTTTCGCTTTGTAATAACTCGAGAAGTGCCTTCAGATCCGTGACCACCTGCTGCTGTTCGTCGACGGCCCGCTTCAGTTGGGCCGGCGGTGCCAACAACTTGACCAAGGTATTTAATTGCTGGCGGGTGAGTTTGTTGGACGACTGCTGTGCGGCCCGTTTGAGCAAAGCAGCTCGCTGGGGGTTGTTGGTCGCCTCCAATTCCGACATTCGAATCAGCAGTTTCTCAAGGTAGGCGTATTTGTCGGCGATCTTACCTTGTTTGACCACCAGATTGTCGAGCACCGGCGCAGACTTCTGCGGAACGTTCGGAGGAACTTCAACGGCGCCAGGCTGTTGGGCCACAACGACCAGTGTCAGGCTCAACAAGCACATCGAAGCCGCGACCCAAACCGAACGCGATCGAGCAACGCGGCCGGATTCGGGGCGGCCGGATTCGGGGCGGCCGGATTCGGGAGGGTGAACGGTGGAGTTGTAATCGTGCATCAGTTAGCTCCTACTTGAGGAGATCGAGGACCGCGTTCTTTTGTTCCTTCTTGGTCTCATTCGCGACCTGCTCTTGATCGTCGATCAAGCTGCGTACGATATCGAGCAGTGCGTTGAACGATTCCAAGTCCAGCATCCGTTGTAAGACGGCGTCGAGATCGCGCAGGATTCGATTCGCCTGATCGACAGCGTCTTGTGCGGCGGCCGCAGTCGCCGGATCCTCGGCCTCCAGCCGACCACTCGTTTCCACGGCGGAGATGGCTGCGGCCAGCTTTTCCAGCATGCGATCAAGTTCGGCGAGTTGCGTTTCACCAATACTCTGCAAGGGCCCGGCAATGTGTTCCTTCAGTCGCGTTTTGCGGTCTTCGGTGTCGACGCGGTTATTGATCAGTTCCTCGTAAATGTCGCGGAACGAGGCGGCGACTCCCAATACCTCTTGCGCGGACTTTTGAGTCTGCAACAACGACTGACGTGCCCGCAGCAGCCGTAGCGACCAGATCCGTTTCAGGCGGTCGGCGGCCAGGGTGGCCGGGTCGCTCGCCGCCGGATCCCGGCCTCCCTCGGTGGCTTCCGCAAGGGCCGCTTTATCGGCCGGATCGACGGGACGCTGCGGTTGATCCGGTCCTTCGACTCGGATTCGCACCAGCATATCGCGAGTTTCTTCCAATTCAGCGATGACCTGCTCAAACCGGCGCCGCAATCCCAACTCGCGGGCTTCCAGCAGGGTCAGCAGTTGTTCGGGGGAAACGACCTCCAGTTGATAATGATCGCCGGCCGCCTGGTTGGGCCCGCTGCCAAGTTCGCGCCGGTCGACGGACTTAACCGTCAAATGTAGCTTGGCCCCCGGCTCCAAGGCGATGCCATTTGGCCGACCGCGCTCCGTCTGAAAATCGATGACCAGTTCGGCTTCGCCGGTCGAGGACGGTTGCAGTGCGAACTCTTTCGTCTCGCCGTCATTCACAATCGCTTCGATCCAGGATTTTCCCAAACCGTAGTCGTCGATGATCTTGCCGACCGTCGGGACGAGCACATTTGGCGTGACGGCGCTGCCGATCCCGCGCAGCCGCATATCGATCACGGGCGGTGTATCTTCGATCCCCGATATGTGGATCCGATACGGCCGATCGGATCGCACTTCATCGACGTCGGTAAGTGTGACGTCGAGCGTGAGATGGTCGCCGAGCTGATCGACCGTGTGGGAGAAAGTCGTGGCATCGCTGGACTCTTTCGTGACATCCAATGTCGTCGTCTCGTTCGTGTCGGGGTTGCTCAGCACAACGCGAGTTAGCGGTTTGTTCGAGTGAGCTTGGAGAGTCAATTTCGTTCCGCGTGGTAACTGCATCCCAGGGGTCAAATCGATTGTACGGGGCAACCTCAGCGATAACTTTTCGTCGACCATGTACGAGGGAAATTGACAGGCGATTTTTACCTCGATCACGGCGGGGCTGTCGACTGCCTGCAAGCGATACCCAGACACGCGGTGATCGAATCCGACAGCGTCAAACTCGATATCCGACAAGATGCCGTCGAAGGGCTTTCCCTCGTAGCGGTAGAGTTGATAGCCGTCGCGAATCCGCCCGATGCGCGTCATGTTCACGCGGCCATGGTCCCCCTCCGCGGTTTGATAATGAATCACACAGATTTCGGGAACGACTTTGCGCGCCGCGTCGGCTCGCACGAGGAGTCCCAGGCTGGACCCTTTCGCGACCTTCAACATACCGTCGCGAAACGCCACGACATGAGTTTCATTCTCGGCAGATCCATCGACGCGCGCATCGATTCCGATGATCTCGATTTTGGAATTGCGGGGCCAAGTGTCATTCTTGAGCAAGTACAGTCGCCCGACACCCAACTCCCAGGCGCTGGCATTGACGACGTAGAACAGGCCAATGGTCGCGGCCAACACGAGCGCCCCGGTCATGCTGATCGCCAGCGGTCGCAAGTTGAATACATTTGCCAGCCGCACTTCACCGACCCGCTCCAGCGCGTGCCGGCGCGTCTCGGCAAGCATCTCGCGCGATTGCTCGGAGTCGGTGCGTTCCCCGTGCCCGCTCAATTCGACGGCTGTAATCAGGCTTTCCGCTAAGCCGTGATTCCGCCGTTCCAGCAACATCGCCATGCTGCGGTCTGCCAAACGGACAAAAACTCGCCGCAAGACCCAGCGATAAAGGATGAACGCCAGAACAACTGAGATTCCTGCGAGCAGTATCCCACGGGCGATCCGCGGCATTTCGCCAATTCCTGCCAATACGGGCAAGTAATCGAGCGCGAGACCACACCAGAATGTCAGGCCCAGCCAGGCGACCGCCAGCGATATCCCCTCCAGCCAAACATAGGCACGAATCCGCCAACGTAACCCGGCCAGCAGAGCGCGGATTTCATGCGGAAGTACCTCGGGAGCGAAGTCGCTGGCCATAGCAGTTAGATCGTCCTAATTTGCCTAATCGTCAAGCCTTCATAGGAATTGTAGCGACGACAGCTTCCTCCGGTCGAGCAACTTGTCGGCTATGCGGATTTGGACTGCGGCCGCTCACATGCATCATAGTCCGTCGCGGGCGTATGATCGCGGGGCTCCTTTCTGTCGGCGCCGGGAGCAATACGCGGTTCTTTCGTAACGGTTATTCCAGTCAAACGGACTAGTTCGCCGCATAGGTCGGCCAATCGAAGTGGCTTGGCCAGGACTGAAATTTTGTCGGGATTACCAAAAATCAGCGTGGACAATCTCCTGGCACGTAGGAAATCATCGTTGCGCGGGAAGCCAAGCGAGACCAGTACTGGGGCTGGATTTACGGATTGAACGAAGTCGCGGATTGCTTGCCACTCCTCGTCAGCCCCACGTGATGCGTCCCAAATCGCGGCCGATATGCCGGACTCGCCGTAAGCGCGGTTGGGTGGCTGCCAGCGGGCGGTGAAGCCGGCTTGACGCACAGCGTCCACAAACGACTCGAAGGCATCGCGTGAGTTTGCGGCGATCAGGACCACTCCCGATCCGTTCAGAATCGGCAGCGCAGCGTCGCAGTAGAATCGTTCCGCGTCGCTTGTTAGCCGTGGCAGCTGCCAAATCCGCGACCGTCGCGGCATTTCTTGGCTTAGCAATTCGCGCAGTCGCAGGATGAAGTGGGACGCGGCCACGCGCCACACGCCGGGCCACGGTCGACCGGACCGGCCTTCCCCTTCGCACCAACTCCCGAGTAAACCGAGCAGTTTGGCCAGCGGCCAGGCGCGATGCAACGCTTCGACTTCATTCATGGAGAATTGGCCAGGCCGGGTTTGCGCCACAACGATCAAATCGAACGGCGGAAGAGTCTTGGCCGCCGCAACCGCCAACTTCGGCGTGGCACTCCGCGTAACCTGGACCTCCTCCGCCAACCAGCCAGCGGAGGGACGCAATTCCACGTGTTCCGTGTCGCCAACCAGCAAACAGTATGGTCGTCGCTTCCGCGGCATGGTGCCTCCGTACACTCGGTGCCTCCGTACACTCGGGAGGGCGAGGCTCCTGCCGAGCCGTGTCCCGGCACCGGCTCGGCAGGAGCCTCGCTGTGGC
>CAZFLF010000751.1:0-4194 GCA_964519825.1 uncultured Pirellulaceae bacterium
GGCGCCAATGGCGTTCCCTTGTCGCTTGCACCGGGAAGCAGCCATTTTCCTAGCCAGACCTTACAACCCGACGGGCTTCTCCTTCGAGCTCCCGCGCACTTAAGTCGATTCCGGCGCGTCGTCATTCACCCAAAAGCAGACTGTCTGATTTTCCATGATTTTCCATGGCCTTCTATTTCTACAAAATCAGACTGTCTGGCCTTCCTTGTGGCGTTCCTATGAGACTGTTTGGCGTTCTTGGCGTTCCTAATGATGGCCTTCCTGTGCACAGAATGCGCATGCGTTGGTGGCGAGTGGCCATGAGGGAGTTCCGCGGCGAGAACAAAATAAATCTACAGGTGGTCTTTCTACAAAACTCAACGAGCAGCGGATACGATAGTCGCGTCGTTGCCAATCCAGAACAACCGGAACCGCTACCTGAGCTGTCACCCATGAATCGCAAATGTGAATCGAGATTCCAAATATTCTTCCAACCAGCGAAGCACCTGGCGAAATGCGGTGAATTGGCCGCCAGGATCGGCTTGTTCGTGCTGCTGGTACTCGCGATTCCAGCAGTGGCTGTCGCGGCGGACCGGACCGCTGACCTGATGCCGGTCGGAGCGGCGAAGGTCGATATCACCCCCGATTATCCAGTGCGGATGTCAGGATACGGCAATCGGCGCACGGAATCGGAAGGGGTCGCGCAGCACCTGTGGGCGAAGGCCATCGCGATCGGCGCTGATGACGGCGATGGCCCGGTGGTCTGGATTACGTTTGAAAACTGTGGATTAACGCCGGCGATTCGCGAGCAAGTCGCGGCTGCATTGCGCGACAAGGCTGGAGTGAAGTCGGAGCGGCTGGCGATCTCCGTCACCCACTCGCACACCGCGCCGTGCCTGACGAACTGGGCACCCTACATCTTCGGTGTGGATATTCCGTCGGAGCATCAACAGCACATCGACCAGTACACTCGCGAGTTGACCGAGAAGCTGAGCCAGGTCGCGCTCGCGGCGTTGGCCAATCGGCGCCCCTCGAAACTCTCCTGGGGGCGCGGGAAAGTCGGATTTGCAGTGAATCGCCGAGTGCTCAAGGACGATAAGTGGACCGGATTCGGTGTCCAAGCCGATGGACCGGTCGATCACAGTCTGCCACTGCTCGCGGTTCACGACGAGGCCGGCAAGCTCACCGCGTGCGTTGCGAACTATGCCTGTCACTGCACAACACTTGGCGGCACCTTCAACCGGATTGCCGGTGACTGGGCCGGATTCGCCCAAGCTGCCATTGAGGCCGACCATCCCGGGTGTGTCGCATTGATCACAATCGGTTGTGGCGCGGATGCGAATCCGAATCCGCGACAGGACGATCTCGCGGTGTGCGAACGACAGGGACGCGAGTTGGCCGCCGAAGTGGGGCGACTGTTGAAAAGTGCCTTGCGACCGGTTGGCGGCCCAATCAACTGCAAGTTGACGCACATCGATCTGCCATTCGCAGCGGCCCGAACCGATCAGCAATGGGCCGAGTTAGCCAAAGCCGCCGATGCGACAGGATATCTAGCGCGTCAGTACGTGGCGCGAATTCAACGCGGGGAAAAAATCCCGGCCACACTCTCCTATCCGGTCGGCACGTGGACGTTTGGCCGTGACTTGGCGATGGTGTTTCTCGGTGGCGAAGTCGTGGTGGACTACGCCATTCGAATGCATGCCGAGTTCGCGACCGACCGACTGTGGATTACTGCCTACTCCAACGACGTTCCCTGCTACATCCCGTCGAAACGAATCTTGCGCGAAGGTGGCTATGAAGCCGATCGTTCGATGGCCTATTACGCGCGACCAAATCAATTATCTCCTGAGATCGAAGATCTGATTCTGGACGCGGTGCAAAAGCTGTTGCCACATTGGTTCTATGCCCCGCCCAAGCAAGCCGATTTTCCGCCGCCGAAGTCGCCGGAGGAGTCGCTCGCGGCCATTAAAGTGCTTGATGGCTGGAAAGTGGAACTGGTGGCGTCCGAACCGCTCATTGAGGACCCGGTTGCATTCGATTGGGGACCCGACGGCCGGCTGTGGGTCGCGGAAATGTGCGATTATCCGAATGGCGTCGCGTGGGAAAAACCCGGTGATCCACTCGGCGTTCCCGGCGGTCGCATCAAAGTGTTGACGGATACCAACGGCGACGGACGCTTCGACCAGTCGACTCTCTTCCTGGACAAGGTCCCCTTTCCGAATGGAATCAAAGTGTGGCGGAAGGGAGTCGTGATCACCGCCGCGCCGGTGATTTTCTACGCGGAGGATACGGACAGTGATGGACGAGCTGACAAGCGCGAAGAGCTGTTCACGGGATTCGTGGAAGGAAATCAGCAGCATCGCGCGAACGGGCTGCGATGGGGCGTCGACAATTGGTTGTATGTCGCCAATGGCGACAGCGGCGGCAAGATCAAATCAGCAAAGACCGGCGGTGAAGTGGCGATCAGCGGTCGCGATGTCCGCATTCGGCCCGATGATGGCCAGATCGAAACACAATCGGGCCAGACGCAGTTCGGCCGCTGTCGAGATGACTGGAATAACTGGTTCGGTGGCAACAACGCCAATCCGCTGTGGCATTACGTGCTGGACGATCACTATCTGCGACGGAACCCGCATTTTGCTCCGCCGGCAGTGAGGCGCGATGTGCCGGAAGTTCCCGGATCCGCGCCAGTGTTTCCGGCCAGCCGGACGCTCGCTCGATTCAACGACTTTCACACCGCAAATCGCTTCACGTCGGCTTGCGCTCCGGACATTTATCGCGATGACTTGTTCCAGGAGATGCTCGGCGCGAATGGCACTCACGTCTTTATTTGCGAGCCGGTCCACAACCTCGTTCATCACGAAGTCATGACGGCTGAAGGCGTGTCATTCACCAGCCGACGAGGGGACAAGGAACGCGAATCCGAGTTTTTTGCGTCGGCCGACAACTGGAGTCGTCCCGTCATGGTTCGAACCGGACCGGACGGCGCGATCTGGATCGCCGACATGTATCGGCAAGTGATTGAGCATCCCGAGTGGATTCCGATCACTTGGCAACGCAAGCTCGATCTACGCGCCGGGACGGAACTCGGACGGATCTATCGCGTCTCGCCGACGACCGAAAAACAGCGTCGTTCTCTGCCGCGATTGGACCAGCTCGACACGGCTGGCTTAGTCGCTGCCTTGGAGCATCCCAGCGGCTGGCAGCGCGACATGGTGCAGCAGATGCTGTTGTGGAAGAACGATTCGGCAGCCGCACCATTACTGGAGCGGCTGGTGACTGGTTCCGCGCGGCCGCTCGCTCGTTTGCATGCGTTGTATACACTCGATGGGCTGCAAGCTTTGCGACCGGAGGTCGTGTTATCGGCCTTGAGCGACTCGCATCCCGGAGTGCGGCGACATGCGGTACGACTGGCGGAAACACGATTGAATCAATCTCCGGAACTCGCCGCGACCATGACCAAATTGGTCGGTGATCCGGACGTGAATGTACGGATGCAGGTCGCCTACAGTTTAGGAGCCTGGAAGGGACCCTCAGCCGGCGAATCGCTGGCGGTGCTCGCGCTCGCCCATTCCGACAACGAGTTCGTCACGGCGGCGGTGCTGAGCAGTGTCAACGAGTCGAACATCGAAGCGCTGACAGCCGGCCTCTTGACCGCGCGCCAGCCGCCGACAGGGGTCGTGCAGCGACTGTTGGGCATCGCGTCTAGTCTCGGTGACAAGGCAGGAGTGAATCGGATTGTCGGCACTACGTTGCAACGGTCGGCGCAAGCGTCGTTGTCCGAGCGGCTCGCCGTCGCGGCCGGTTTGCTGGCCGCTCTGCGCCAACGCAACTCGTCGCTCGAATCGCTGCTCGACACGGCGAATGTTGGGCAATTCACTGGGTTATCTTCGGAGGCCCGGCGAATCGCCACGGATACTTCCGCAAAAGACGACGACCGGCTGACCGCAGTGCGGATGTTGGGAGCGCAGTTGCGGCCGGACGCGGCGGACGCGGCGCTGCTCGCGGCGCTCCTTTCCCCGCGACAGCCTCCCGAGCTGCAGGCCGCAGCCATGTCGGCGCTGGCCGGCCGATTCCCACAGCGAGTTGCTGAGCTGGCACTCGCGGGCTGGCGTTCTCATTCACCGACTCTGCGGGCACTGATTCTCGATGCACTGTTCGGACGGCCTGCGTCGACGCTGGAATTCATCTCGTCCATCGAACGGGGCGATGTTT
>CAZFLF010000752.1:0-4191 GCA_964519825.1 uncultured Pirellulaceae bacterium
GAAGGAATTCTCACGCAACGTCACCTGCACTCGATCGGAGTCTCCGCGAAATGCATCCAAGGGCGCGTCGGCTTGCAAATTGACAACCAGCGATTCGGCCGGCGCTCGGAACAACGCCGGCGTCCGCTGGGCAAGACGTATGTGCTCGATCTTGGGAGCCTTTTCGTCGGCCGGTGGGGGGGGGACTATGAAATCCGGGAGGAAATGATAGACCCGGTTCTGCGACGGGACCGTGATGCTATCGATTTTCACGGACGTGGTTTCACGTTCCAAATCAATTCCTGGAATCAGATCGGGCGCCGTGGAATCACGGCGGCAATTGACGCGGTAGAGAAATGCCCGCGGGTAGCCGTCGACACCGATTTTCACCACACGATCTTGTCCGTCGGCATCTGCTTCAGCGGTCAACACCGCCTCATGGGGTGGAACCGCGCTATCGATCTCCCCGGCGAGGTTCTTTTTACCCTCAGCCGGCAACTTTGCGTCGGACGGATCCCACGCTACGGCCACCCCCTTTCCAGCGGGTAATTCGGGCTGTCCTTGATTGTCGAAGCGTTTCGGACGCAACCGGGCCACGATCTGCTGCTGGCGTTGATCGTAGCCGACAGCAATGTCGAGGAAGTCGCGTGGCGAGAGAGGTTCCAGCTCGATCCATTTCAGCCAGACTTGGTTGTTGTCCTTGGCATCCACGATTTCCAGCACCAACCCGTGGATGGGTTCGGGGGGCGGTTGCGGAGAAGCGGTTGGAGCCGGGGCGCCAACCGCCGGAACCGCCGCAGGGGCGGGAGCGTTGGGATTGACGAAGTTGAATAGCACACGATCCTGACTGGGCTTATTCGGGTCGGCTGCGGGAAGCTCAACTGGCTTTTCGGATTTGGCAACTGGTTTGGGATCGAGGAAGACTCTTGACGCCGAATCATAGACCGAGCGTCGAATCGACGGATCGAGCTTTCCAATTGGTGCTTTGGCGAGAGGGCGCGGCGCGATCGCGTACAGCGTCACGTTGACCGTCTTGGGCTGATCGTGCTGATTGACGAGCGCACATTGGAATTTGGTCTTGCGATTCGAGAATAGCGCCAGCGTGATGTCACCGTCCGCGCCACCGGTCGTGGTGGTTGAACCGAGCCGGGTCAAGAACACATCCACTCGATTTGGTTGCGGTAAGTCGACATCGACCGAAGCGCTGGCTTTGATCCCGCCGGCCCCCTGTGCCGTCACCGCGATCGATGTGCGGTTTTTCCGTTCGCTGATCGCCTCGGGTTTTGCCGTGACGCGCCAGTGCAGAATCTTGGAATGCCAACCGCGTTCCGGCGGCAGCTCTTCTTCTTCCGGCAATAACTCGAACGACAACAACCCTTCGCTATTGACCGGAGTCACTCGCGCGTCCAGCAGATTCCGCTTCGTAGCCCGGAGGGTCACGCTGAGCTTCGCGGGCTGACCTTGTTGTAGCTGCAAGATTTTGGCCAGCGGAACCACCCGCAATTCCGACGATTGTTCGACCTCCACACGGAAAGCGGGGAGCGGGAATTTGTTGGCATCCACGGCGGACGCGTCACGTGCGTCGACCAGATGCAGGGCCAGGTCGTTGGTCAGCGAGCGCGGCACAGCCATGTAGAACTGCATGACTTCGCGAACCCCGTTGCGGAGTCGCAAGGCCACAACGTCGGAAGTCTCCGAGTCAGGCAATTGTGCCAGTGTCGCAATGCGCTGAGCATACTCCTTGTCGGTGATTTGGATCAGCTTGGCTTCCAGCAGCAAGCAGTCGAATCTCTGCGACGAGAGGAGACTCAATTGTTTCGGGGACGCGGCGGTGACGTCCTGGTCGGTCGGCGTGACCGGAACAGTGCTCTTGCGCAGCAATTCATCGAACAATCTTCCGCGGCGGGACGCGGATAGCCGCGGCGTTCCCAACAGCTCCTCGACTCGCAGTTGGGCTATATGTTCATGCATTCTTGCGAGGGCACTCTCCTCGATGGCGGTCAATTCCGCCGTCAGTTTCCGCTCGCTCTCCGTCAGATGTTGCTGGCTGACAATGAACTGTCGCAGCCGCGCTTGATCGGATGCCGGAACCGGCGCGCGTTCAAGTTGGCGGAGTTCACGCGAAACCGCTGCCAGCTCATCCAAGTAGGCTCCGATCGCGTCTCGATATTGTGATGTGTCCGACACCGACCGGGTACTCCACCCAGATCCGAACCAACGCACGAAGTACATTGCGTTGTAGAGCTGGTCGGATAACCGCCGTGCAGTCTGCCGTGTATCGCGCCGCAGCTCGTCCGCCTCGCGCTCGAATTGGTCGTCCTTGGGTTTTTGTTCACGCAGATACCGTTGCCAGGCCGCCAGCAGCCGGTCGCCAACCGACTTTTCATCACGGGATGCCGCGGACGGAGCGCCGTTCATTGCGGCCAGCAATCGCTCCAAGTCCGTCGCCAGCGTTCCCATATCGCGCAATCGCAGTTCGACGTCCTCCTTGTCGCGGACATCGCCGGCGGCGGACGAGTCGGCAGCGCGGCCTGAGAGTGCCCGCTGTTCGTAGTACAACAACCAGGCTTCGGCCTCACGCCAAATATGTGGTGCGAGGTCAATGGGAGACATCCCAGTCGTGGTTTGACGATCTCGCAATCGATCGCGCAGCTCCCACAGCCGCTGCAGTTCAATTCGCAATCGCTGTTCCGGCGTCGTGGGCAGCTCAGTCGTCTGCGGAGGGGATGTCCGGGCGTTCGGCACCGTTTTTGATGGCGGCACCTGCGCTGGCTTCGAGATATCGGTTTCGGACTTTTCCTTGTCAGTAGGCGCTTGTTTTGTGGAAGGATCTGCCGCCTTGGGCTCAGCAGGATCCGGTGCTTTCGCCGGTGCTTCCGGTTCTGCCTTGACCGTCGGCGCCGCGCCTGCCTTCGATTTTTCGCCGCTGAGGGAGGGTGCCGGCTGGAAAAGTCCCAAGATGCGCGAACCAACTGGCTGCGATCTAATCGCCGCCGACCCCTTCTTCGGTTCCGTCGGCGGCGTTGCCGGCGAATTCTCCGCGGGCTTTGACTTGGACTCAGACTCAGACTCAGACTCCGACTCAGACTCAGACTTGGATTCGAGCTTGCTGAGTTCGACGAAAACCAGACGGTGTTTATCATCGTTTGGAATCGAGTCGTTGGACACAACCCCGTGTCCGCCGTGGACCAGGAGCGGCGATTGATGGTTCGGCAACTCGGCGCCGTACCACTGGCGGCACTGACTTTGAACAAATTGAGTGAACTCACGAAGGTCAACAAACCGATTGCCGTCCCCACCATGTTTAGTGCGTGTTGCTTCACCGGTGAGCGCATCCGCTACGGCCCGGCCAAACACCGACCGACGATCACTGTGGGACACTGCGATTCCTTCCGATTCTCCGGAGGCGAGCAGCACCCACAGATTGTCATCCGACTGGCTGTGAACTTCGCTGGCGACACGCGATGCGAATTCATTGCCGATAATGCCCAAACGCGGATCGTAATTCAGCCGTCCAACATCCAGGATGATCAGCTTGAGACCGGCCGGTGACTTGGCGACCTTGTCGAGCAGCTGGCGGACGGGGTAACGGCCTCGGTCCGCGGACCGGGCAAAATCGCTGCAGACAAGGTACGCGCCGTTGTCGTCTGCCACCCCATGCGCCGCGATGTAAACGATGAGCGTTTCCTCGGCAGACCGAGCGCGCTTGGCCATTTTGTCGACCAAAGCCTCGAAGCTTGCTTGGTCCTGTCCTTCATCCGTTGCATCGTCGGGAATCACGTCGGGGGTCCGCAGCAACGCGTCGATGTCTTCACGCACGAACGACAGCGGCGGAACCGTCAACTGATCGGTTGCCCAAATCGCCGACACGATGAGATGTCGTTGACCGCGGACTCGAGGCCACACCCAATAGATGAATCCTCCGAGCATTCCCAATAGCAACAACGTCAGGAACCAGCGTCCAAAATTTTTGTTGGACTGCCGTGGCGATCCGGGACCGGTGGTTGTCCCGCGCTGTTTCCAAGATCTTCGGCCAGTGGCTGAAGAGCGATCTGGTCGGCTGCTCATAGCATTCGAGTTCCGGTTTTTACCTGTGGCGGCCTTGTCTGGTTGGTCTGCCTTCGCGTTGCTGCGGCTGCGACAGTGTTGTTTCAACCGCTGCTCATAGCATTCGAGTTCCGGTTTTTACCTGTGGCGGCCTTGTCTGGTTGG
>CAZFLF010000753.1:0-4190 GCA_964519825.1 uncultured Pirellulaceae bacterium
ATAACAAACTTTTGTAACGGAGATCGAGGAACAAATGAAGATTTCTAGTGATTTGGGACGGGCATTTACCCGCGTGCAAATGAAAATGCAGCTTGAGGAACTAGAGGGTTTCATCAAGTCGGTAGAATCCGCATTCAAAAAGCAGCTGAAAGCCTCTGAGCGCAAGTGGGACAAGGCACCGGAAGGGTTGGACGACGATGAATTGGAGGCTTACTACCACAAGTGCACGATGGACGCACACTCATTCCGCAGTGGCTTCCCGGACCTTGTGCGTCGTACGACGTTCATACACCTTTACTCTGTCCTGGAAAAGGCATTGCTTCGTCTTTGCGAATCACTGCACGACCGGGCTCCCAATCTCGCTTCACCATCGGAAAACCGCAAAGACAAAGGCATAGTTAAGGCGCAGAAATACATTAAAGAAGCGGGCATTGAGTTTCCGGACCAAAATCCTGATTGGGAGGAAATCTGTCGGATGAACGAGCTTCGCAATCGCCTCGTTCACAGTATTGGTGTCAGGTCATTGCCGACTTCGCTCGAAGAATACTGCAAACGCAAAAAGAACCAATTGAAGCTGGGCTATCACGGAAGCATCACAATTAAAGAAGGCTACTGTCAGCACGCAATCGATGTGGTTCGACGGTTCTATCATTCGTTAATTGCCGCGATACCCGATCAGTATTTTGAATCGGAATGGCGCACCACAGAGGTCTCAAAAGAGGAATGACTTGCGCCCCTCAAAACCGGTGCGTACACTGACCTCGATCTCAAGAAACTCTCCTCTCGCCACGCGCGACTCCAGAGAGTTTTTTGTTTGATCATTCCATCTCCTTCCCACCTCTGGGATCGGTTCCCACTACTACGACGGCCTGCCCGGGATGCTCGATCAGTTCTTGGTCAACCAAAGAAGTTGGCCAGGCGTGTTTTGGACGCAAGACAGGTAACCTGGGGAACATTTTTCATAAGCTTTCCCAAATTACCTATCCCTCGTCCAAATGATGCCTGGCCACTGTGCTGGTCACGATCATTCGCCCCGGTATCCGCGCCTCTTCGTCCGATAATTCACGACCGCGGCCGACGTTCAACTCACACGAAGGGCATGACCAACCCAAACGCGCAGCACAACTTGTGGAAAAAGTTGACGCTTGGATTCTCTCCAATCTGCCTTTGGCGCGCAGACTGCTAATCAGCTAGCAGTTCAGCATTGGCGTCCACTTATCAGCCGTGTAACCGCGAACGATCGGCGGTTTCAACAACGATACGGTCACCGGACGTCGATAGAAGTAAAGATGGTCTGCAGAAGAGCTATTCAGATGTGTCGCGTTCTGGTCATTGTGCTCGCCGTAATTACTCCCGCTGGTGTCGTTGCGGAGCCGCTCTCGATTCCAACGTCGGCTGCAAAACGTCCGGTGTTGAAGAGCATTTACGCCGGGAGCCACCAACTCAGCGAATTTCGACAGCCTGAAACAAAGGCCATCGTGCTGGCCTTTCTCGGACTGGAATGTCCCGTCTCCCAGCAGTACATCCCGCGTCTCCGCGCCATTCACGAACAATTCTCGCCAGAGCACGTTCAACTGCTCGCTATCTACCCCGATGCAGGTGTGAATCTTTTTAGCATGGCGGCCTCTGCTCACGACAACAATGTTCCCTTTCCGGCACTGCAAGATTATGAGCATCGTTTGGCCGACCTGCTGGAAGTCACAACCGTCCCAGAAGTCGTTGTGTTGGACCACCATTTTGAAAAGAGATACCAAGGTGCCATCGACGACCAATTCAAGAAACGGGGTCGACTGCCGCAGGCAACTCGCAATTATCTGATCGATGCGCTAACGCAGGTTGTTAAGGGTCAGAAAGTCGCGGAGCCTTACGTACCGCCCTCTGGCTGTCCTGTCGAGCGGAATGGACCCGCACCGGAGAAACGGGGGCTCACTTACTACAAGGACGTGGCGCCCGTGATTCAAAAGAACTGTCAGACGTGTCATCGCACCGGCGGGGTCGCCCCGTTCGAGCTGCTCTCGTACGAAGACGTTTCCAGCAATGTCGAGAAGATTAAAGAGGTGGTCTCGGAACGTCGAATGCCGCCTTGGCACGGGCTATTGAATCCGCAGTTCGGAAAATTCCTCAACGATAAGCGTCTTAGCAAAGATGAGATGAGTACGATTCTTGGCTGGATCGACGGGGGCGCCCTCCCAGGCGATTCCCAAGATGCGCCGCCGCCTATGAAGTGGCCGAATGCCGAGGAATGGGGGATTGGAGCGCCGGATTATGTTTACAAGATCGACCAGCCGTTTCAAATTCCCAAGAACGGGACCTTGGACTATCAGTTCTTCCGCGTGCGGCTGAATTATCCAGAAGACCGTTGGTTTCAAGCGGTGGAAGTCAGGCCAGGTAACCCTCAGGTGGTCCACCACATCGTGCTGCACATTGTTCCGGCTGACAGCCGGCAATACACGGGGTTCATGGGAATGGCGCTCTTATATGGCGTGAATGCCGAGCGTGGCCGATTAATCAATGACTACATTCCCGGTGACACCTATAACGCCAAGGTGTATCCCTCTGACCAAGCCGTTTGCATTCCGAAAAATACGGATTTGATCTACGAGATCCATTACACCCCCAATAATAGAGAGGCGACGACGGATCAGTCCATGGTGGCTTTCAAGTGGGCCTCCAAGCCTCCCGCGCAAGAGGTGTTCGCGACCGTCTTCCGCAAGCCGATTGGACGATTTCGGATCCCGGCGCACCATCCGCATTTCCAGATCGAGGACACCTATTTCTTTCCTCACAACGTTGAGCTTGATGCGATACGCCCGCATTTTCATCTCCGTGGGAAGTCTTGGCGTTTGGAGATGATTGAACGAAATAAAGATACCGACGAAATCGAAAAGCGGACCACGATCGTATCTGTGCCAATCTATGACCCGGATTGGCAACGATCTTACGAATTGGAAAAGCCGCTGCGCATTCCCGCGGGGACGGAGTTGCTGGCGACCGGACATTTCGACAACTCAGAACTAAACCCGAACAATCCGGACCCGTCCGTAGTCGTGGAGTGGGGGCAGCAGATCAGCGATGAGATGTTCAGCACACGATTCAAATACCGGCTGGCAAAGTGAAGGCAGACGAAGCTGGAGCGTTGTCATGACAAGTACTCGCGCACCTTGGACCCGTTCGATCGTCGCGGCGATCGCGATGGTCACTTTTGGTTTCAGCGCGGTGGCGGATCAAGTTGACGAAGCGAAAACACCCGCCAACCGCGAATCGCCAGACGAATCAGCGATTCACGCCGTGGCACGTGTTTCTGATCGATTCGTGAATCTGATTGTGGAAAGGCGCGTCGCACGTCAACAATTCATACAGGAGTACCTGCTGGGGGCGTTTACATCAGGCCCTGTGCTGCTGGACGGAACCGTCACGGCCGAGTTAGTTCCGTACGCCAACTATGCCGCACTCGACATTCGTCTTGTAGGAACAACCGAGTGCAGGAATCACGTCGGGGCGCGGGGTCCGGTTACGATCTCCAGCAGCGCCGCTGGTCAAATTGACGTCCGCAAGCGCGTGTTGATCGACGTCAATGGAGTGCAGGCTCAGCCGGCGACGGCATACTGCACGGCGCAGGTCCAAATTGACGACATTGCCGCACAGAATCGAATCGTGGAGCGGATTGCCTGGCGCCGCATAAAGCGAATGCATGACGAAATCGAGCAGGCTGCGGCAGAGACGTCTGGAAATCGAACGGAGGAACAGCTGGATCAAGAAATGCTGGCACCGCTGGCTGAAGCCGACAAGGTCCTGCGTGAAAAGTTCGGCGCTTCCTGGTCCAGGGAAAAACTCCAGAAGCTTCCCTTGAAGGTCGCCTTGAGCAGTACACGGAATTCTTTGCAAGCGGCGCTGGTTGCGGCAGACGGTTCCCAAGTTTCTCCACCGGAGCAGCTTCATACGAATCGGGATGTGTTTGTCGGTTTGCATCAGTCATGTTTTGACCGTTTATGTCAGGTCGCACTGGCGGGTAAAACGATCGAAGACACAACCTTTCTGGAAGTCGTGCAAATCGCAACCGGCAATGCTCCGCGAACGCTATGGGTCCACGACCGAGCGGAGCGATGGTCTGTCGTGGCTGCGAAGGAACGTCCCGTAACGGGAACCTTTGCCGATCACCGCTGCTCGATTACTGCTCGCATCCAGCAGGT
>CAZFLF010000754.1:0-4190 GCA_964519825.1 uncultured Pirellulaceae bacterium
GAGAAGTACGGCCTCTCCCGATACATCGCCCACCAGGCGTATTATTCGCTCGTGGGACGCGATTACGAATGGGAGTTGATGCCGCTGGCTCTCGATCAGAAAGTCGGCACGGTTGTCTGGAGCCCGCTCGGTTGGGGACGGCTCACCGGAAAGCTCCGCCGTGGTGAGCCGCTGCCAAAGACGAGTCGTCTTCAGAGCCAGCTCGTAAAAGACATCGGTCCTCCCGTTCCCGAAGAACATCTCTACCGCGTTGTCGACGCTATCGATGTGATTGCCAAAGAGACCGGCAAGACCGTGCCGCAGATTGCCCTCAACTGGCTGCTGCAGCGGCCATCTGTCGCAACGGTGATTATCGGCGCACGAAATGAGGAGCAGTTACGACAGAACCTGGGCGCCGTCGGGTGGAACCTCTCGTCACAGCATGTCGCGACGCTCGACGCCGCCAGCGCCGTGACACCGGCCTATCCCTATTGGCATCAACGCGGATTCGCTGAACGGAATCCGCCACCGGTTTGATCAGCTAATCAGCAAACGGTATCACAACCGTAGATGCCACTCTGTAGATGCCACTCTCTGGCCAGCCGAGTCGGTGAAAACTAGACTACAAAACCGTGTTGCATTCTCGTCGCTCTCACCACTGCTGAACCTGCTAAAAATGCGATTCACGCGCTCCGCCACTCTCGCTTTGCTTGTTACCGTCGCGATTGCCGTCCCCGCCAAGGCATTTGGAGAAGATTTTCTGCGGCAGCTGCAGACTGCCGCCGTTCAAAAAAATTATTCCGCAGCGGCACACTGGGGCTACGACCCTGGGAAATACACGCTGTGGAGTGCCCACTCCAACCGGTTAGTCCCGGTCTATGCCTACGGCACACGCGGAGCTGGCGCGGGCGTGGACCTGGAAAGCTACACGGGTACGAGCAGCCCTTACCGCAGCGAAGAGGCGCTGCGCCGGATCTTCGGGTACCTACCCGATCACACGCTTGCCGAAACAGCCGACTACCTGGACCAGACGAACATCTATGATCTCCAAGTGGCGGCGGCAGCGGCGGGCAAGAAGCACATTTTTCTCGTCATCTTCGACGGCATGGACTGGGAAACAACGCGAGCAGCTGCGATCTACAACTCGAAATGTGTTCCCTATGAGATCGGTCGCGGGACTGGAACTCACTTTCAGGACTACGAGGCTAACGGCACGTCGCAGTTCGGGTTCATGGTCACCACGCCACACAATGAGGGAACCAAAGCCGATGTGGACAAACAACAGGTGCTGAATTTTGGAGGAGTTCTCCGCGGTGGTTACGACGCTGTGCGCGGCGGACAGACCCCGTGGACGCCGGGGAATGACTCGCAATATCTAATCGGTCTGCCGAAAGACGCGGCGGTCCACCACGCTCATACCGATTCCTCCTGCAGCGCTTCGAGCATGACGACCGGAATCAAATCGTACAACGGTGCAGTGAATGTCGATCCGTTCGGAAGGCCGGTGATGACCATTGCCCACAAACTTCAAGAGCGGGGTTGGGCAGTGGGTGCTGTGACCAGCGTGCCGGTGAGCCATGCGACGCCTGCGGCTGCTTACGCGCACAACGTACATCGCGACGACTTTCAGGATATCTCGCGCGACATGTTGGGGTTGCCATCGATCAGCCATTCCCAGCAGCCGTTGCCGGGCATGGACGTCGTGATTGGCTGCGGCTACGGCATCGAAGCAAAAAGCGACAAGGCGCAGGGGACGAACTTTGTTTCCGGAAACAAGTATGTAACTCGCCAGGATTTAAACGCCATCGATGCCAGCAACGGCGGCCGCTATATCGTTGTCCAGCGCACTCCCGGCCTTTCGGGCGCAGCGGGATTACAAACCGCCGCCGCGCAAACTGTACGCGATGGCAAGCGACTGGTCGGGCTATTCGGAATTCCGGACGGGCATCTTCCCTTTCAGACTGCCGACGGCGACTTTCAACCGGCGCCAGGCCGCAAAGGAGACTCCGTCACCTACACTCCCGCAGACATTCAGGAGAATCCCACCTTGGCCGAAATGACCGCTGCCGCGATCAGCGTTGTCGAGCAGGACGCACAAGGGTTTTGGCTAATGGTGGAGGCTGGGGATGTTGATTGGGGAAACCACGACAATAACCTGGACACGTCGATTGGCGCGGTCAACAGTGGGGACGCGGCCGTGAGAGTCATTACCGACTGGGTGGAACGGGCCAGTAATTGGCAAGACTCGCTGTTAATCGTTACGGCTGACCACGGCCATTATTTGATGCTCGACAAACCGGAATTGCTTGTGCCCAGTGGCGATCAGTAACCCCAGGACTCCGTCCAGCCACCGAACCGCGCGGCATGTCGTCGCGCACCGTCGATCCAGAGCGCAGTCACTGTTAGTCCGCACCGTTTGCTAGGAGTGTGTGACTTGAACCCCACCGCGGTTGCCGGTCCCCGTGAGGGGCTTGAATGGATCGACTTCATCGGAGTTGGCATCTATCTGCTGGTGACCGGTGCGATCGTCGTCTGGTCGTCGCGCCGGCAGGCGAACACCGAAGATTTCTTTCTTGGCGGCCGACGGATGCCGTGGATGGCGGTGGGCCTGAGTCTGCTGGCCACGCTGATGTCAAGCATCTCGTACATGGGAGTGCCCGGCGAGATGATTTCGAACGGCGCTGCGATGTTCTACCAGTATCTGTCTTTGCCATTCAACATGATCGTCGTGTTCATGATTTGGATACCGTTTTTTATGCGACTGAAGATTGTCAGTGCTTACGAGTACCTGGAACTACGATTCGACTATCGGGTGCGGCTGTTGGGGGGACTGCTCTTTCTGCTGTTGCGGCTGGGCTGGATGTCGATGGTCATGTACGTCGGGTCCCTGGCGATGACGGAGATGACTGCGTCGCTCGTGCCGCCACAACGCGTTGATCCGCTGGCGGGCTGGTTCCCTTTCGCTACAGCGGAAGTCCCCTTGCTGCGAGACACGTTGCTCTACTGGGTGATCGGGGGAGTCGGTCTGGCGGCGACGGTGTACACCTGCGTCGGGGGATTTCGTGCGGCAATCTGGAACGACGTCATGCAGTCGCTGATGCTTCTGGGAGGAGTCATTGTGACCCTGGGATACGTCATGTGGACCACCGGCACCGGTCCCGCCGACTGGTGGGAGACCGCTTCGCAGCACACCGCCGGTCATACCCGGCCTCAGTGGTTTAGCTTCGATCCCACGGTGCGCATGACGGTCTTCACGGCTGTCCTGCTGAGCTTTTTCTGGACGATCTGCACGCACGGTTCGGACCAGGTGGTTTTGCAGCGGTATTTCTCGACGGCGTCGCTGTCGGCGGCGCGGCGTAGCTATGTAGTGAGTGCCCTCACCGACCTGACGATTGGTGTGCTGTTGGGGCTGTGCGGGCTGGCGCTGCTGGCGTTTTACCTGAAGTATCCGCAGTACCTTCCCGACGGCATTCTGACGACAGAAAACGGCCAGGTCGTGGTCCGGAACGGCGACCGGGTGCTCCCACATTTTTTCGCTCATCAGCTCCCGGCTGGCGTCGGCGGAGTCGTCCTGGCGGTACTGTTGTGCGACGCCATGCAGACACTCGTTTCGGGAGTTAACAGCATCAGTGCCGTGTTTACGGCCGACATTTTCGGCCGGTTGTATCCTGACGGCCAGCGACGATGGAGCGAACTGAATCTGGCCAAGATGTTGACCATCGTTGTCGGACTGCTAGTCACGGGGCTGGGAATCGCTGTCGCCTACCTCGCACGGCATTCCGGCAGAAACATCATCGACATGATGGCGCCGGCGTTTAACATGTTTTTGGGGCCGCTGGCAGCGTTGTTCCTGATCGGCATGTTTCTCAAATGTACGGCTCGAGTCGCGATCCCAGCTGTATTGTGCGGTGTGGTGATTTCCTTCGTGTGGAGCTACTGGAAGGAATTGTTCGGCACCAGCTACCAGCCCAGCATTACGCTCGCGACCGCAGTCCCATACCTCGCGAGCTTCCTGATCGCTGCGGTGCTTGGACGTTTCGTGAAGAAGAATCCGGATTACCCCGGGTTGGCATATACCTGGTCGGCCGTGATGCGCCGGAAAACGAATGACCAAATCCCAATGACCAATGACCAAGGAATGTCCAAATCCCAATGACCAATGACCAATGACCAATGACCAATGACCAATGACCAATGACCAATGACCAATG
>CAZFLF010000755.1:0-4188 GCA_964519825.1 uncultured Pirellulaceae bacterium
GGGCCGGTGATTCGTTTCTTGTCTGTCTTGTCGTCATACATCGGCTCAAGATCGCGTTCTTCATTGCCGAAGTCGGCGGAGGCTGAGACGAGTTTGACTTTTTCCTTCTTGTCGGGCTGCTGCGGATCGGACGCCTCGATGTTCAGTTCGGACAGTGCACACAACCCGGTTGGCGATCGCCCCGGGCCATTGAGCGGCAGGTTCGGGTCGTTTAACAATTCCAGTCGAATCGCGGTGATGTTCGTTTGATCGGTTTGGCCTTGGAACTGGGAAGACCATTTGGTGGGCGCATAGCCCCAGGCCGTTTGCGATCCATCGGCGTGGATCACATACCGCTGGCTGTTATCGCTGGCGTTGGTGACCGGAAGAATCGTCCAATCGGGTTGGCCGTCGCGCACGCTCACTTCCCAGGCCGACATGCGGTCGGGCCAGTCTGCCGAGCGGTGTTGCAGCTCCGTTTCGATTTCGTGAATCTGACGGAAAATATCGGCGCGCCGCCGCTGCTCGTCGGACGAGTAAACGGCAATGTTGGCCTCGTGTGTGTCATTGATATACGCGAACAACCGATAGTAGTCCTCTTGCGTCAGCGGATCGTACTTGTGGTCGTGGCACTGGCAGCAGTTGATGGCCAGCCCGAGCACGCTTTTGCCAATCGCGTCCATCCGGTCGAACATGGCGTCCATGCGAAACTGTTCGGGATCGACGCCTCCTTCCTCGTTAATCATGGAATTGCGAAGAAAGCCGGTCGCGACATGTTGATCTTGCGTGGCGTTCGGGAGCAGGTCGCCGGCGAATTGTTCGATGATGAACTGGTCGTAAGGCAGATCGCGATTGAGAGCATTCACGACCCAATCGCGATACATCCAGACTTGCCGCGGCTTGTCCTTTTCATAGCCATCGCTGTCGGCATAGCGGGCCGCGTCCAGCCAATGCCGGCCCCAACGTTCACCGTAATGGGGCGACCGAAGCAACCGCTCCACCTGCCGCTCGTAGGCTACCGTCGAGTGGTCCGACAGAAAGGCCTCGACTTCCTCGATCGTCGGCGGCAGTCCAATCAAGTCGAGGCTGAGACGCCGCAGCAGCGTGACCCGATCCGCTTCCGGTGACGGACGCAGCCCTTCTTTCTCCAGCCGCGCAAGAATGAACTGATCAAGTTCATTGACCGGCCAGGTTGGGTCGCCGACATCCGGCAGCGATGCCTTCACCGGTGCGCGATACGCCCAATGCGCCTGAGCCTTTTCGGCCAGCGCCGCAGCAACCGACGACGAATCACCACGCGGATCGGGAGCTCCCATCTCGACCCATTTCACAAAATCCGCAATCACGTCGTCTGGCAGCTTTCCGGCCGGCGGCATTTCGGGTCCCTCGTGCTTGAGAGCGGTGATCAGCAGGCTGTCGGCGGGTTTGCCGGCCACGATCACCGCACCGCTTTCGCCTCCTCGGTGCACTCCCTCCCGAGAATCAAGGAGCAGCCCAGCCTTAAGCTTATTCGCCTTTGCCGCGTCAACCGAGTGGCAGGCGAAACAGTGCTTTACGAACACTGGACCGATCTTCGCATCAAAGAATGCTCGCTGCTCCGCCGCCGGCTCCTCGGCAAACATGGGCGACAAGAACAACCCAGTCATCAGGCCGACTTGAAGCGAACACATCGCGAAGTGGTTCATCGTTTGACTCGAATTGGACATCAATGAAGTGGAAATCGAGGATTTATGATAATCGACGCCGTCTCGAATTACCGGAGGTCACAGGCCAATGCGGGATGCTTTTGCCGTCACGCTCCGTCGTGACGTAGCTCCGCAGCGGGAATAACGTCATTGCCCGAAGAACGTTTCTCCGCGATGCCTGCTCGTTTTGCAGCGCGAGCTTCGTCACGAGGGAGCGTGACAGCTACGGTCGCGTGACGGCTACGTTGGAGTCGATACACTCAGGTATAATCGAATGCCAGAGGTACAGCATGCCGATACATGATTGGTCACGCGTGAACTCGGGGATCTTCCATGCATTCCATCAAATGTGGATTACGGAGATCACTCGCCAACTCAACTCAGGCCTCTTGCCAAGAGACTACTACGCACTCCCCGAACAAGTTACTGGCGGCATGATTCCCGACGTCGTCACGCTGCAGGCTGAGTCACAGTCGCCAGCCGGTTCGGACTCATCGGGTGGAACCGCCGTGGCATCCGCACCACCCAAGACCGCCGTTATTCGGCAAGCCGAAGACGAACTGTATGCCCTTCGAGCCGATCGCATCGTGGTTCGGCATTCCCTGGGAGACGTTGTGGCTGTGATCGAAATCGTGTCACCGGGGAACAAACAGACTCGCTCCGCGTTACGGGCGTTCGTAGAGAAAAGTGTGCGCCTCCTGCGGCAAGGTATTCACCTGCTCATCGTCGATCTCTTGCCCCCCATGAAGCACGATCCCGCCGGGATTCACAAGGCGATCTGGGATGAGATCGTGGACGAGCCTTTCGAGTTGCCAGCGGATCAACAGCAGACCCTTGTCGCCTACGCAGCAGGGACTCCCAAAATCGCCTACATCCAGCCGACCGGTGTCGGTGAGGCGCTTCCCGACATGCCCGTGTTCCTCAGCGCGGAACGCTATGTCAACGTGCCATTGGAGAACAGTTACCAAGCGACCTGGTCGACCTGTCCGGCGCCGATGAAACGGTTGCTGGAGACCTAAGACTCTGGTTTCGGCGCTTGGATCAAGCGATTCTTTCAGCGAGTTTCCATCCTGAACGATATTCCCGTCCGAGGAATCGTTCGGCGTCGGGGGCATTGGGAATCCGCAAGTTCTTGGGATCCCATTCAATCTTTTTTCCAGCCCGATAGGCCACATTCCCCAGATGATTGGCTTCGGTCAAGGGTCCACTGTATCCAAAGTGGCACGTCGTCGGCGCGCCGGTCTGGCAGGCATGCAGCCACTCGGCATGATGGCCCAACGAATCTGGAATGGTCTTGGGCGGCCGCTGGAAATCTTTGAAATCGTCTTCAGGCAGCAAGACGTGCTTGGAATAATCGGCAAGGAGCATCCCCTTGCTTCCAATGAACAACACGCCATCGTTCTGTTGCGGGATTTTTTTCTCCTTCCAAATGTCCGGTTTCATCGTTCCTTGGTACCAAGTTAGTTTGACAGCTGGCCGATCGCCGCGCGGACCGTATTCGTAGGTGGCCGACATCGAGGCTGGAGCCAGATCCGGGTGCGGCGGCGGACCGGCGGCTTCCACCGTCAGCGGTACGTCAAGATCAAGCGCCCAAAATGCCAGGTCGTTCCGATGACTGCCCAGGTCCGACATCGTGCCGCTCCCCCATTCCCACCAGCGATACCATTTTGGGCCCGGGAAGTAGACTTCGTTAAACGGCCGATCGGGTGCCGGACCGAGCCACAGCTCCCAATCCAATTCCGGCGGAATCGGCGATTCAACCTGCGGGCGTTCGCGGACCGACACGATGTCTTTGTAGGTCTTGGCGTCCTCTTCGGATTGCCAACCCCAAGCCCGCGATACCCAGACGTGCACCTCGTGAACGGGGCCGATCGCACCACTCTGTACCAATTCCACGACACGGCGGTAATTCTGGTCGGCGTGGACCTGCGTTCCCATTTGCGTGGCGACTCCGGCGGCTTTCGCCGCCTCCGTGATGATCCGCGCCTCACGCACATTGTGGGTCAGCGGCTTCTCGCAATAGACATGCTTCTTTCGTTGCAATGCCGGCAGCGTCGCGAATGCGTGCGTGTGTTCCGTGGTGCTGACCACGACTGCGTCGAATTCGCTGTCCTTGAGCTCGTCATACAGTAAGCGGAAGTCACGGAATTTTTTCGCCTGCGGGAACCGCTGGGACGCAATATTTAAGTTTCGCTCGTTGACATCGCAGAGAGCGACAATGTTTTGCGTTGCGACACCATTCAGATTGGCGCCACCGCGTCCGCCGCAGCCAATGATAGCAATGTTGAGTCGGTCATTGGCGGCGGCTCGTACCGTCCCAGGACCGGCCGTCGCCATCGCTGCCGAAAACAAAGCGGCCTGGCGGAGAAAATCGCGTCGGTTCGGGCTTTCACGGTTTCGAACAGAGTCACGGGCCATTGAAAAGCCTCCAAGGATTGGTGACGGCATTAGGTTTGTGTCACCAACATACTGCGCCACGGGAGCATTTCCCTCCGCGAGCCTGTTACGTGCCCCGCTAGCATTT
>CAZFLF010000756.1:0-4186 GCA_964519825.1 uncultured Pirellulaceae bacterium
GGACAAAGAAGTTGCCCAAGCGACGAATGCAAGCGGTGGTCGCCGAACAGGGCGAAGTCGCGATCGACAACCCGAACTCGGCTGCTGTGTGGCATTTCAACAAGTACGATACCAACGGCGACGGCAAGTTCTCCTTTGAGGAAACCATGCACCGCACCTGCGGAACGGTCGCGGTCAAAAACGACTTGCTGTTCATGGCCGATTTTAGCGGTCTGCTCCATTGCCTCGATGCCAAAAGCGGCAAAGTGCACTGGACCTATGACATGCTGGCCGCGTCGTGGGCCTCGCCGCTGATCGTTGGTGACAAGGTCTACATTACCGACGAAGACGGCGATGTGGCGATCTTCAACCTGTTGGCCGAGAAGCAAGAGCCGTTAGTGGAGATCAACATGGAGAATTCGATCTATACCACGCCGGTCGTAGCCAATGAAACGTTGTTCATCGCGAACAGAACGCATCTTTTCGCCATTGAAGCGGAGAAGGCCAGCGAGTAAACGCTACTGAGACGTATGCCTAAACGCATTCTTGATGTTGGCACCTGCGATATGGATCACGGCAATCTGCGTGCGTTGATCGAAGGTTCCTTTGACGCCACGCTGGTCCGTTGCCATACCGTGGACGAAGCGTTAGCAGAGCTTCGCAAAGCGCCTGCCGACCTCGTGTTGGTGAATCGGCAGCTAGACAGCGACCTGACGGAAGGCGTCGGCGTGATCGAGCAGGTCAAAGCAGACCCGCTGCTCCGCACGACACCGTGCATGTTGATCACGAACTTTCCAGAGTATCAGGCAGCAGCCGTCGCCGCGGGCGCTGAACCCGGTTTTGGTAAGCGCGACCTCGGACATGCGAAGACACGCGAGTTGCTGGCCAAGTTCCTGTCTAACGCTTGAACATCCGCGACTCTGCTTATAATGAGAATCAAGGTCCCGACTCAAGTTCATCGTGTCCGGAAGTTGAACACGGCGCGCTTGTCCGGGATCGGCAAGTACACAGTCAAGTTCAGGAGTCAGTCATGTTGCTAGTTCGATCTAGATTCGCAATTGCCATACTGGCGAGTCTGTTTGTCTCATCGACGGTACAGGCACAGCGTGTCGATCAGGTCTTTTCCGTGCGTGGAACACCGCTGAGTGGCGCGATCACTGAAATCACCAAGACGCATGTGTCGATCAAAGCGCGCGGGTCGGAGCAGAAAGTCGAAGTGATGGACATCAAGCGCGTGACGTTCGCGGAGGACCCGACGGAGCTGGTTCGAGCGCGCGATAACATTTTCAACGGACAATTCGAGAACGGTCTGGCGGAATTGAAGCGCATCGACGCGGCCACCATTGAACGCGACTACGTCAAGCACGACCTGGCTTATTACAGCGCGTACGCACAAGCCAAGCTGGCTCTCACCGGCGGCGGAGATAAAGCTGCGGCCCGGCAATCTTTGCTGAGTTTTGTGACTGGCGCTAAAGACAGCTACCACTTCTTTGAAGCCGCCCAGATACTCGGCGACCTTGCTGTGGCGCTCGAATCGTACGACGACGCTGTGAAATACTACGGTGCGATCGGGAAGCTGGCGCCCTGGCCGGAATACCAAATGCGCGCCGCGGTGTTTGAAGCTCGCGCGCTCGACGCTCAAGGCAAATACCCCGAAGCGATCGCCAAATACGACACGGTCATTGCCAACTCAGTCAATACCCCCGAAGCGACCCGGCAAAAGAGTCTCGCCCACGTGGGCAAGACAGTAGGACTTGCGGAAACCGGCAACGCGGAGGAAGGTGTCAAGCTGTTGGTAGACATCATCGCTAAGGGTGATTCCCAGGACGGCGAACTGTTCGGTCGCGCTTACAACGCCTTAGGTCGCTGCCATCTCAAAGCCAACCGTCCGAAGGATGCACTGCGGGCGTACCTATTTGTGGACTTGCTGTACTCCCAGCCCGACGTGCATGCCGAAGCGTTGTATCACCTGACGAAATTGTGGCAGCAGGTCAATAGGTCGGATCGGGCCAGTGCGGCTAGAAGTTTATTGAACGAACGCTACGGCGGCAGCCCTTGGTCAAAGCGAAGTTAAGCCCGCTTCGCAGGCTTATGCGCGCGGGTGGAACTTCTGATGCACTTTCTTCAGCCGCGACGGATCCACGTGGGTGTAAATTTGCGTTGTCGCGATACTGGCGTGGCCGAGCATCTCTTGAACATAGCGCAAGTCCGCTCCACCGGACAATAAGTGGGTGGCGAAGCTATGCCGGAGAGTATGGGGACTGATGGCAGCGGGCATTCCGCTCCGCGCGGCATACTTTTTCACCAGTTCCCAAATCGCCTCGCGTCGCAACCGCCTGCCGCTACGCGAGACCAGCACCCACGGTGGCGAAACAGAATTGGCTTGCACCAACCCCGGCCGTTCCTCTCGGAGATACTCACGCACCACATCGGCCGCGACTTCGCCGAGCGGTACGACGCGCTGCTTATTCCCCTTGCCGTGACAGATGCAGTACCGCTCGTCGAGGTGTAGATCGGCGAGTTTCAGCTGCGAGATCTCCGACGCACGGCAGCCGGTGGCGTAGAGCAATTCCAGCAGCGCCCGGTCGCGCTTGCAATACGGGTCATAGGACTGCGGCGCTCGGAGGAATTGGTCGATCATTTGCGGCGACAGGACATTCGGCACGCGCTCCCACAGCTTTTGGCTCCCCAACAACTCGGCCAGGTTATCTTTGAGCAGGCCTTCCAGTTGCAGGTATCGCAGGAACATCCGCAGGCCAACGATGTGCCGTGCGATGCTGGCGGGTGCCAGCTTCAGGTCGTGCAACCAGCCCGCGAAATCCGCAAAGTCCGCAATCGTCAATCGAGTCACGTCGCGTCCCGCGGACCAGGTATGAAAACGGCGGATGTCACGCTGATATGCCAAGACGCTGTTTTCTGCCAGCCGGCACTCGCCGCGCAAATAGTCGACGAAGGCGGTCATCCAGCGATCGGACGACGCCGCTGGCCGCGCGGCCGCGACATTGGGCGGAATCAGCTTGTGCTTGAGCGACACCATGCCGCACGTCTCCGATGGATGGGGCGAACGCTAGGCTCTGTTTTAAGAATAGTACGATGGCCTTCCAAGGCCGTCGCCGATACCGCAAACGTCCCAGGACGGCCTTGGAAGGCCATCCTACACAGGCCGCCGGTGCCTCTTAGAAACAGAGTCTAGATTGAGCGAGACTCTGGGGGGATCGAGACCATGGCGTCCTCGTCTCCATTCGACACGTCCGGCGACGGGCTTCATCCCGACCAAAGCCGCCCGCGCGGTCGGAATCGCGGCGAGAGAATATGCCGGCTGTAACATCTGGCGCGGCGAAAATCTTATCGAGCGCTGCGCTAGTGGCTTCCGTGATTGTTAGCCCTGAGATCGTGGGCAGCCTGGCTAAGCAACCGGCAAAGCAACAGAAGAAGTCAGGAACACTGATTCCCACTAATGAAGACGGGTAAGATGTGCGATGCCGAGAACGACGCAGCGTGACGGCGTGATCCTATGCCAATAACAGATCTCACCTCTTCGTGGAAACGTGCCTGGAATCCGAGTCGAATCGTTGTTTGGCTGTTCGTGTTCCTGGTAGTGACCCTGTATGTCGCGGTGCTACCGCTTCATGACCGGCTTGAGAGTTCGATCAACGAGGAGATTCTTTATCCCGGATTGTTCGGTTTCGTGTGCGGAGAATTCTGCGTCGTGGTCCTGCTCAGCGGCCTAACCAGGCGAACGTGGTTGCGAGGTTTCTTGCATGGGCTGGCGATTGCATTCCTTTGGTACCTGGCACTCTATGTGGGATTCTGGCTCACGGATGAATTTGCCCCCCCGCCGATGGACGCCGCATGCGTGATTCCATGGCATCTTTTGATTGCATCCGCTCCGCTCATCGGGCTGCGTCACTGCGGATGGCGTCTCGTTTACAACAAGGAGGTCGTCGAACCGTTGCCGCCGTTCCGCATCGCCGATCTTCTGCACTGGACGGCAATCGTTGCGTCCACCCTGACACTCGTACGTGTGCCGGCGGTGATTTCGGAAACCGAATTCGAGGACTATTGGCCGCCGATCGCGATTATCTCGGGCGTGTTTTTTGCGTTCGGGTTGCTGGTAATGCCATTGGCTGCTTGGCTGGCGTTTCGTGTTGTCAGCCGAGCGAAATCGGTAATTGGGTTGGGAATGCTGGCTGCAATTTCGTATTTG
>CAZFLF010000757.1:0-4181 GCA_964519825.1 uncultured Pirellulaceae bacterium
CCGCACATTGAACTCATTTCGGGGGGCGGCATCCGGCACGCTGGCGATGTGCAATCGTTGTGTGACGCCGGTTGCGATCAAGTGCTCGTCGCATCCGCGTTGCACGACGGACGGCTGCGCGGCAACCGAACTGAATCGCATCCGTCAGACTAGGACAGTGTTGTCCACTCTTTGACCTCGTGTCTCCGATGTGATCGAATTTCCGTCCTGACACTTTCTGTCACCTTAGGAGAATCTCCGATGAAGAACCGTCCTTTACCTCTGTTGTTCGTGCTCCTCTTGGCAACTTCGTCGGCGCTGGCCGAGCCTCCTGCGGGGTTCGTTTCGCTATTCAACGGAAAGGACTTCGCCAACTGGAAGGTGCCGGCCGGAGACAATGGCCACTGGAAGATTGTTGACAGCGTCATCGACTACGATGCTTCGAGCGAGGCGCCGGGGGACAAGAATCTGTGGAGCAATAAGGAGTACGGCGACTTCACGCTGCTCGTCGACTGGCGGATCAAAGAGACTCCTTATATCAATCCCCGCGTCCCGATAATTCGCCCGGATGGAACTCATAAGAAGGACGCGAAAGGAGCAGAGATACACATCCAAGTCCCCGATTCGGACTCGGGCATTTTCCTTCGCGGGGATGGCAAGTCGCAGATTAACATCTGGTGCTGGCCGATCGGATCCGGCGAAGTTTACGGCTATCGAATGGACAAGAACGTGCCCGCCGCCGTCCGCGCGGGAGTGACTCCCAAGACCAACGCCGACCGAGACATTGGCCAATGGAATACGTTCGAGATCACCATGAAAGGGGACCGACTGTCGGTGAAACTCAACGGCCAGCAAGTTCTGGAAAACGCTCAGCTCCCAGGGATCCCCTCCCGCGGCCCAATCGCTCTGCAACATCATGGTGGGAAAAACAAGAGCGGCGAATGGTCCAGCCCCCCGGCCCTGGTGCAGTTTCGCAACATCTCCATCCGCGAAAATTAATTAAGAGAAACCAACCATGAGCACTCCCCGCATTAATCGGCGAAAGTTCGGTCTGGCTGCTTCGTCCGCCTTTGCGTTTACCTACATCCCCCGTCGAGTCTGGGGAGCGAATGATCGTTTCTATGTCGCGGGCATTGGCGTAGGAGGGAAAGGAGAGGGGGAGGTCACCGATATCACTGCTGCGGGGGGCAAGTTCGTCGCTCTGTGCGATGTCGATGCCAGCCGCGCGGCAAAGTCGTTCCAGCGCGTGGAGGGGGCGAAGATCTACCAAGACTTCCGCGTGATGCTTGAAAAGGAGAAAGGGATCGATGCGGTGACGGTCAGCACGCCGGATCACACGCACGCCATCGCGGCGCTCACCGCCATGGCGATGGGCAAACATGTCTATTGCCAGAAGCCGTTGACCCATTCGATCTACGAAGCGCGGTTGATGGCGCGCGCCGCGGAATATTACGGCGTCAAGACGCAGATGGGGAATCAGGCCCACGCCGGCGAACCGATTCGTCGAGCCGTCGAGTTAGTGCGAGCGGGCATCATCGGTCCAGTCCGCGAAGTCCACGCCTGGACCAATCGTCCGATCTGGCCGCAGGGGCAGGGCGCTCTCACGGAACGAACGACATTCACGGGTGCGGCCCAACCAGCCGACTTGGATTGGGACTTGTGGCTCGGCCCGGCGAAACAACGCGACTACAACGCGTGCTATCACCCCTTCAAATGGCGCGGCTGGTGGGATTTCGGCACTGGGGCCTTGGGAGATATGGCGTGCCACATCATGGACATGCCGTACTGGGCGCTCGATCTCGGCGCACCGCGGTCTGTCGAAGCCGAGTCGGGAGGCATGACGAACGAAACGGGACCGGACTGGTCCACGATCACGTACCAGTTCGCCGCGCGGGAATCGGTCGGTGGCGGATCGCTCGGCGGTTCCGTCGGCCCGCGCGCCGCAGTGGAACAGCCAGCCGTTAAATTCGTCTGGTACGACGGCGTACGTCGGGATCAGCCGAACGCTCCGTATGAGTTACTTGCCCGAGCCACCGAAGAGGCGAAGAAGTCCCCCACCCCTTCTGAGTCCGGTGCTGACGACAAAAAGAAACGCAAGAACAGAGACAAGGACGCGATCGATTCACCCGGCCGCTGGGATCTGCTGCTAATCGGCGACCAAGGGTTGATGCTCTTCAATCGCGGCTTTACCGAGTGGCTCATTACGCCCGGCGACCGAGCTCAGTCATTCGCCGAAACCCCGCGCACCTTGCCGCGGGTCGCCAATGAAGATGTCGAATGGATCCAGTCGTGCCATGGCGGCCCGAAAGCTCTTTCCAGCTTTGACTATTCCGGCCCCTTCACCGAAATGGTGCTACTCGGCAACCTCGCCGTGCGTTTGGGCAAGAAAATCGATTGGGACGCCAAGTCCCTCAAAGCCACCAACGCCCCTGAAGCCGAACCGCTCATCCGCACCGAATACCGCAAAGGCTGGCCGCTACCCGTCTCCGACTCCGTGCTGCGCGTGGGGTGACTCGCCGCCTCGGGCCGGCCAACTTGGAATGACCATGGCGTATCCTGCATCAGCCCGCACATTCGAGCCAGCGAAGACGGTGAGTTCCCACCCTCCTCATGGACTGCAACTTGAGGATCGGATCACCATTTTGTTGAAGGCTCACCTGCAAAGCATCCACCGAGGGACGGATCAGCTATTTGCCGCTTTGATGTTCTTTCAATGGTCCGCCGGAATTCTGGCGGCGAACTGGATCTCGCCGCGGACATGGATTGGCGAAACGAATTACCTGGCGGAGCACATCTGGGGCTCCATTCTGCTCAGCGGCGCGATTATGGTGCTGGCCGTAACCCAAGCTTTGGTCTTGCCAGGCCGAGCTGTGACTCGTCATGTGACTGCCGTTGCGCAGATGTTGATGGCAGGCGTGCTAATCCACCAACTCGGCGGTCGAATCGAAACACATTTCTACGTGTTCGGGTCACTCGCATTCTTGGCCTTCTATCGTGACTGGAAGGTGCTGGTGACGGCCACGGTGGTTACGGCTCTGGATCATCTGATTCGCGGCGCCTGGTGGCCGCAATCGATCTTTGGAGTCGCCACCGTGAGTTCGTGGCGGTGGCTGGAACACGTGGGTTGGCTTGCCTTCGCCGACGTGTTTCTAATTCGATCATGCCTGCTGAGCGTGCGAGAAATGCGCAGTATTGCCACCCGGCATGTGGAGCTGGAGGCGACGAATGAAATTATCGAGCGCGAGGTCCGCCTGCGTACGGCCGAGTTGTCCGCCAGCGAAGAAAAGTATCGCCGGCTCGTGGAGGGGCTGAGGGACGAATACTTTTTCTTCTCGTACGACCGAACTGGCATGATGCGATACGTCAGCCCTTCGGTCGAGAACGTGTTGGGATACCCGCAACACGATTGTTTGCGACACTTCGCCGATTATTTCACCGACCCGGTTGCCAACGACTTGTTTCAACGAAACTTGCGGCAAGGCTTGGCAGGACAATCGCAACGCTCGTACGAAGCGGCGATCAACCACCGCATCGACGGTGCGCGTTTCCTGGAGATCCTGAACGTCGCGGTCCTAGACGACGAGGGTCAGGTGGCTTCGGTCGAGGGCATCGCGCGGGATATTACGGAACGGAAGCACGCCGAGGAAAAACTACATCGGGCACGGGAGGAAGCCTCGAACGCAGCCTGGCGGAGCAAAACAAGCAACTGGAGTCGGCCAATCAGCGCATGACCCGCGACCTCGAGGCAGCCGCAGCCGTGCAGCAATCGTTGCTTCCTACCTCTCTGGTCCCAATTGCCGGTATCGAGTTTGCGTGGAGTTTTCGACCTTGTGATGAATTGGCCGGCGATTTCCTGAATGTCATTCCATTGGACGACAAACACGTGGCGATTTACGTGGCGGATGTCAGCGGGCACGGCGTCGTTGCTTCGCTTCTCGCCGTGACGATCAGCCGCCTCTTGACGCCCCAGCCCTCGGCATCATCGATCTTGGTGCAGACCGTCCCTGGGTCAACCGAAATCCACATCGTTTCGCCGGCCGAAGTGGCCAAGGAGCTAAACCGGCGATTCCAGATGGATGGCAAGTTGGCAAGCTATTTTTCGGTTGTCTACGGCGTGCTGGACGTTCAGACTCGTCAACTTCGATATGTCTCGGCCGGACATCCCCCAATGATCCGGTTGGCACGTAATGGCGACCTGACCT
>CAZFLF010000758.1:0-4178 GCA_964519825.1 uncultured Pirellulaceae bacterium
ATTCGAGCTCCACTCGGAGTTCAGGCTTACCATCACGCGGCACAGGAACCGTGTCGCCACTGTGCCGCCCGCCGAGAGTGAAATCGCGGATTAACAGTTCGCCGGTGGTTACGAAAAACCGGCCGCCGCGCAACGTGTCCAAAACAGGTTGCCAACCTTCATCAAAGCGCGGCATGCCGTCCATCCGCAGATAGTTAACATTCATGTGCCCGTACAACTCGTGCGTATGATCGAGCTTGAAGACATCCACTTCGCCGAGCACTTGCTTGCGGCGTTCCCAGTTACTCATATCGTCGAACAAATCGAGCACGCGCTGGCCGAGACGCGGGTGTGATAAGTCCGCCGGCATCGCTTTCCAAGCTCCGCCGAGCCACGAATCGGCGACAAAGAAATCCTCATCGCGAAATACATCCGGTGTCCAGCTCGACGCCTTGATCCGTGGATGAGCGGCCCAGACCAGGGCCCGTTCCTCCGCAATCAGCCTGTTCATGTCCTCGCGCGAACCGACGTGATAAACGCGGCCGTAGTGTGGATGCTCTTCGACGAACGGCTGATCCTGTCTGCGTTGCATCGTCCAGTAAATCGGACGCGGAAAAAGACTCATCCAGTGCCCAGGATGCCTTCCCGGCGACTCGATTCCCAAGAACTTATTGACTTCTTCACCGGGAATCAGCAGCAGCCGATTATCGGACAACCGGCGGCATTCGTCGAACATGGCGGCCAACTCCGGCAATCGCAGCGGTCCGGGATCCTGCTGATGACCGTCCCCATGAAACTCACCGAGATGGACCATCTGCACGTTCATGTCGGTGAACATGCGGACAAAGTCCGGCGTAACCGGTGGTTCGCCTCGTCGTTTCCGCTCCATCGCCGCAACGGCGATCGCCATGTGCCAGTGGCTGGTCATCGTCAGGTGCCCCGGAAGTTCCGGAAAGCGGTCGCCATGCGTGAACCGCAGCGTTTCCCGTAAGGCATCCCGCGCATCACCCTGACTGAGCAACAAGAACGTGCCTAATCGTTGCTGAGTGCCGGGAGGAGCATTGAACCACGGTACAAAATTGCCGCCCCCCGACTTGTCGATTCGTAGGCCGAAACCAAATTGCCGCGCCAGGCCGAGATGGTCGCGGCCGAGCCACACGCTCCGCAAGTTGTCGCTCCAATCGCGGGGAAAAAAGAACTGATGAGGGGGTGGAAAACAAGCGATCGACCCGCCGTCGCACTCCGCAACGAACGTCCGATGCCGTACGGCGATCGACCGATCGCCCGCGGTTTCGTCGATGTCTTCGCGCTGCAGTTGCCCCTCCGTGTCGAGCCAGGCGAACCGTTGCCAGCCCGCTCGTTCGCCGAGCAAGGCCGTGTCATAGACAATCGCTCGCCGATCCTCCGATGTCGACACCAGCGCCTGCATCTGCACAAGCCGACACTTTGGATAAAAAATAAACTGCATTGCGCCGCGAAAGGAACCGACCGTCAGCTCGTCGATTGTCACGAGCGCGCGGCGACCATCGCTTTCCACGCGCACCGATTTTCGTTCCAGTTTAGAAACGTAACTCTGATGCGGCCTTTTCGCCGGATTGTCGAAGAAGACCTGCCACTGCTGAGCATCGGGTTTTCCCGGCGGCATCTCGCGGCTGCCCACCGTCACGAAGACGACCGGTTCGACTTGCGACAGGAGCGGCGTTAACTTGCCGTCAACCGTTGTGCTGTGGCCAATCGCCTCTAGCAGTGGCGCATCACCGAGCGCAATGTTTACTCGGCCGAATTCACCCTCCGCCATCGGCCACGCGATACTTAGTTTCGATTCGTCGCGGCGGATCGTGACGCCACAATCGGGGTTATAGCGGGACACGTCGATCGGAATCTCATCTCCCACCGCTTGGAAGATAATCGTCAGCACAATCGCTATGCATGCAGGTGTCACCATCCGCCAGCGGATCGAGCAGGTTGATGGAATGAGAACTGACATCGCTGGTCTCGTTTGAGAGAGAGGGATTGTGGGAAAGGGGGAAAGAGGGAAAGAGGGACGGAGAGATAGTTGGACTTGGAGGAAAAAACCACGAATATGCTATCCCGTCCGCTGGCTCGCGAACACGCTACGCAGGTGACCAAACTGAACAGTTGGCGCGGCAAGTGGTGTCAGCAGGCGCGCCGCTTTCAGCGGACCAAAATGTCTTATCCATGACCGTAAATGCTGGCGAGGATCGCGTAAAAACACGGGAATCCTATCCAAAAAAACAGCGTGGCGATGGCGACCTTTTGCGCTGCCGAGCGATTTCCGGAAACTTCCAACGCGATGGCAACACAGAGCGGGGCGAAAAAAAACCAAGCCGGACCTTGTTGCATCAACCAGATTTCGATCCCAACGAGCGTTATCGCTGCAAACATATTTCGCAGGCTAAACCGAAATTGCGTTGTTTCGCTATGTGGCATGCGGTCACCGAGCTACTCTTTTTCCTATAACATTGCGAAGTGCTAGTGCTGGGACCAGTTTAGTGCCCAGGTACAGCTCCGGGAAAATGACTAAGCTAAATGAATCAATCTGACGCCACCATTCCGCATTCCGAGTTCCGCATTCCGCATTCCGGCGTTCTGATTTGCTTGAAACCACACTAAGATGATGCCGTACTAAGTGACGAACGGAGCCCGTATGGTCCCTCTACGAACAATCGAACACCGCAACTCACCACGCCGCCAATTCCTCGCCGATGTTGGGCTGGGGTTTACCGGCTTAGTGTTGGGCGCGATGTTGCAGCGTGATGGGATCGTGCGAGCGGAAACGGCCGAATCATGGTCGCCTCCCGACGGACGCCCGCATCTGGCCCCGCGGGCCAAGAGTGTGATCTGGTTCTGCATGCTGGGTGGGACGAGTCATGTCGAGAGCTTCGATCCCAAGCCGGCGCTGAACAAGTACGCTGGAAAAACTTTCGAAGAGACTCCATACAACGAAGCGATCGTGAAGTCGCCGTTCTATCGGGCGAACGTTCGTGATTTCGCCGGCGTCCCGCGCGATCTCATGCCGAAGGTGTACCCGCTGCAAGTCGGTTATGCGCCGCGCGGTGAGAGCGGTATTGAAGTCAGCGACTGGTGGCCGCACTTGTCGCGCCGGATCGATGACATCGCCGTCGTGCGGTCGATGTGGACGACGGACAACGATCATGCGGCTCAACTGCAATTCCATACGGGCCGACACATTTTCGACGGCTTCTTCCCGTCCATTGGCTCGTGGGTCCATTACGGGCTGGGAACGTTGAATGACAACCTTCCGCAGTTCATCGTCCTCGGCGGCGGACCCGGCGATTGCTGCGGAGGAGTTGGTGCCCACGGTGCCAGTTATCTTGGTCCAGAACATTCCGGCGTTCCGCTGGCGATCGATCCGAACAATCCCTTGCTGTTCGGTTCACCCGGCTCGACGGTGACCCGCGAAGAACGCCTGGACCAAATGGCGCTACTGCAGGAATTGAATGGACTCGCCGGCGTCGAGTATCCGAACGATTCCGCCCTGCGGGCCCGGATCAAGGCTTATGAGCTGGCCTTCCGCATGCAGATGGCGGTCCCCGACGTTGTGAATTTCGCGGAGGAGACGGAGTCGACGCGGCACCTGTATGGATTGGACCAGCCGGCGACGAAACAATTCGGCCAATACTGCCTGGCCGCGCGGCGAATGGTCGAGCGGGGCGTCCGGTTCGTACAGATTTACGACGACGGCTGGGATGCACATAGCCAACTACAAAAGAATCACAGCACGCGGTGCGCGGTCGTTGATCAGCCGATTGCCGCCTTATTGCAGGACCTCAAGCAGCGCGGATTGCTTGATGAGACTCTAGTGGTGTGGGGAACGGAATTCGGCCGCACACCTGGCGCGGAGCGATCGGACGGTCGCGACCACCATCCCTACGGTTTTTCAACTTGGCTGGCCGGCGGAGGAATCCGAGGGGGCATCGCGCATGGCGCGACCGACGAACTCGGCTTCCATGCCGTCGAGCATCGGCATTATGTGACCGATCTTCACGCCACAGTATTGCATCAACTCGGTCTCGATCCGCACCGCCTCGAAGTGCCAGGCCAAAAGCGGCTCGAAATCGACTTCGGTGCGCCGATCCAGGAAATTCTGGCGTAGGCAGCTGGCTAAGAACGCATTTGACAACTTTGGAGTGCGGTGGCTTGACACCGCTTTGGAT
>CAZFLF010000759.1:0-4172 GCA_964519825.1 uncultured Pirellulaceae bacterium
ACCGACTTCGTGGCCTCGTCCCAGGCCAGCGCCTGACCGGAAACCGCGATCACTTCCAATAGAGGTGAGGCTTCTGGAGGCAATCGGGCCAGCTTCCTATCTATCAGTTCATCAATCGGCATGGCTCGAAAGGAATCCGCGGCAGGGTCATAACAGCTGATTAATTCAGTCAGCAGGTAGGGGTTTCCACCCGTCTGCTGAGCAAACTCCGTCGCACGACGCCGGACTGCGTCGGTATCCTGACCGACAAGCGCCACGGTCAGCTGCATACATTGGTCGATGGTTAGTGGCGCGACTGCAATGTCCTGACCGCGAATTCCCTGAGGAATCGCAGCCTGCAGGGCTTTCCACTTGATTAGAAACGGGCTCGTGTCCGCCTCGTCACTGCGGTAGGTGCCGATGAACAGCACGGCCGGGGCAGCGGGCGGCTTGAGCACTTCGAATAGCGCCTCGGCGCTGTCGACGTCGCCCCATTGAAGATCGTCGGTGAACAGGATGATGGGTGCCTGCCGAGTGACGCGGTTCAGCAGTGCTCGCAACGCGCTGAAAGCACGCGTTCTCACCTGCTGTTGGTCGAGCTGTGAGACGTTTTTGCGGGTAAGCCGCTCGACGGCGCCCACACGCTGCAGCACCGGGAACAGATACGAAAGGAATCCGATGTCGTCGGGCATCAGCAACGCCGCCTCGGTCTTGGAGAGTCCGCGGAGATGAGTTGCGAGCGAGTCGATCAAGCTGTCCAATGCCTTGAACGGTACGGATTCACGATCGTAGCAGCGGCCGGTCAGCGCCGTCATCGTCTCGAGCTGCGTTCGGCATTGCTCCAAGAAGTAGTCGACCAAGGATGTCTTGCCTTCGCCGGAATGCCCATGAACGAACACGACCGATGGCGCGAGGTCGCATCGAACCTGCTCATAGCCTGAGTGCAACTCCGCCAATTGATGCTCGCGACCCACGAGCGGCGTACCCGACGAGTGCCCGGAGACAGGCATCTGCCCGACGGAGCAGCTCACCGCTTTCGCAATCTCGAACGGGTCGGGCCGGTCCGCGGAGTTCCGGCAAAGAAGGGCGCGTGCCAGGGCAGCCAGATCCTCGGGAGTGCCAAGGTCGGCCGGAATTGGCGGCGCATCGTGATCCGCTTTGTTGCGCAGAATGGCAAAAGGACTTGATCCTTGATGGGGTGGTTCGCCGCACAAACTCTCGTACAACATCACGCCCACGGCATACCAGTCGGCGGCACCCGTGACGAGGCCTCCGAGCCCTTGTTCGGGGGCCATATAACGCGGCGTCCCGGCGACGACATCGGCAGAGGTACGAACTCCCTCTCTCTCCGCTTCCAAGACTAAGCCAAAATCGAGAACAACAACGTTGCCCTTTTCATTGACCATCACGTTCGATGGCTTCAGATCACGATGGATAATGTGCTGGCCGTGTAAAGCCAACACGGCTGCCACCAATTGGGCCAAGGCACTTCGCAAGCGACCTTCATTGAGTTCGCCGTTGGGCCGCACATAGGACAGAAAGTCTGTGCCTTGAACCAAGTCCATGGTCAGAAACCAATGAGATCCATCAGACTCCAGGGAGTGCGGCCCGATTAGATTGGGGTGGTTGACATTCGCGAGGGCGCGAAACTCCCGCTTGAATCGGTGCAGCCGCGCGCCGTCGAGTGCCGGCAATGTCTTCAGGGCGATGCGATATCCCTGCTGGAGGTGTTCCGCTTCGAATACCGCACCCATTCCGCCGCGTCCAAGCTCCCGAATCAGGCGGTAATTCCCCAAATGACCGGCCGCGGGTACAAACTGCATCTGAGGATGCTGGGTCAGGGTGCCTGCATCCGTTGTCAGTCGCGATTGCGAGAGAGAGGTCGTCTCATAGAACACTTGTTTGATCAGCTTGGCAAAGGCGGGCAGCTCCTTGAGATACTCCTCCACAGCAGGTTGTTCCCCAGCGGCCCGGCGACGCGCCAATTCGTAATGCAGCAAGTTTCGCAATAATGTCGGTTGAGCGTCGGCCGCGACTTTCCGAATGTAATCGTGAATCCTGGGTTGCGCAATAGGTTCGGCGGCGGCAAATGTTTCGCACAGTTCTCGGACTCCATCGAACGAAAGCGAACCGTTGGCGGCATCTCCTCCCAGATTGCCGCAGTCGTCAGACATAGACCATCTACCTTTTTTGTCAACGTCTTAGGTTCGATCCGCAGACCTTGATCAGGTGATCCCGGTTAGACCGGATTATTCAACGAATACCACGCTCCGATCTGTCCCAGCAAAATGATCAGATTTCCGACGGCGTGCAAGGCAAGAGGAACAAATAGCGAGCCGCTACGAAGATAAGCCCACGCCAAGAGAAAGCCACCAAGCAGGTTTTCTGGGCTTGGAACGCCGTACAAAACGTGAAGTATCCCAAACAATAATCCGCTGATGGCGACGGCCGAGCCCGCACCAAGCACGGCCGCCACTCCCAGGCAAAGGACTGCACGGTAAAGCGTTTCCTCCAACAACGGTGAGAAGACACACATGCGAAAGAATGCGTGCCCAATTTCTGCGGGTGCAATTGCGTACAAAGGGAGCGAGTATCCCATCGCCTTCCACAACACCGCGGTTGTCGTGAGGCAAGCAGCTACCGCGACGCCAAAGTAAGCGGCAATCCTTGCCCATCGATGCCAGCCTCCTGCCGGTGAAGCGAGCCCGACCGTCGGCAAGTCGCCGCGTGCCAGGTAGAACTGCGTTACAAAAGCTGTAAGTGCGACGGCCCAACGGCCGTCAATACTCTCGGGAAAGCGATTCAACCAAACGAGCCACAAGTCAACTGCAACCGCGAGACCACTCACGACGAGTGCGGCATGGCGTGGGCCACCGTGCAACCCGCGGCCAATATCGGAAGGCACCATGCAAGTGATCCTACTTGAACTAACGTGTTGCGATATCCGGCTGACGCTTGAGAAGTTGATTTCATACCCGCGTTGCCGCCCGCTCGCGTGGAATGCCGAGATAGCAGACTACCCCGGGATCCAAATCTTCTGCGCCTGGATGACTTCACAGCCACTGGGAAGGGTCAGCGGGGCCGACGACTTAGTGAAGAAGGCAAGGCCCTTGTAGCTCGACAAGTACAGGTAGCTGGTGCTGAAGAACCCGCCCGTGGCGTGCACCACCAGCGGTTCCTGCTGCCGCCGGAGGATGCGCAGGAAGTCCTCGGGCTCGACCCGGACGATTGCGCCGGAGGCCTTGATAGCCTGCGCCACGGCGGCTGCCGCTGCGGCTGCACCTGCACTCATCGCGAACCCTCCCTTCGCCTAACGAATTGGTTTCTATCCGGCCTGGAGAGACGCCGGGGTTTGGCTCGGTACGGACAAGCCGGATGATAAACCGCATTGAACCAACTGCGAAGCCGAGGGGCTTATGCAGTTTCAATCGGCCAGGCGGCTCGCGGGCGCGATTGTACGGGTGGACGTTGAACGCCGCAATGAAAACTGGCGGAGGGATCGGACTTCGACTCGGTGAGGATTTCACCCGACCAGGTGTACAGGACCTTCGTTCCAAAAAAACGTTCGTTTGATCGTACACGTCGCTTGGACGATTTGGCCTGCGTCGTTCGGTGTTGTCGACCCGACGCGCGTTGTGAATTACAAGTCTCGTTCCAAGATGTGCCACACCTGCCTGTTGCCGAGAACTTCGGTGTCGTCCCGATCCCAGTTGGAGAAGAGATCATCGAGCGAGTCAATTTGTCGTTGTGCCAGAGTTGAAAATTGACTCTCGCCCGGAGTTGGCAGCTTGGCTTGTCCCGGCACAAACTCGGTTGGCAGGCGGGCCGGCGCGGACGATGTGCGAAGCGACGGTCGGTATCCTGAGTCGATCCCCAGTGGGCTGCTGAACCGCCGGCGCAGGGAGTCAGCCACCAGCTGGCCGAACGCAATGTCAGTGGCGTTCGCTAAGACCAAGGCAGCAGTGTCCTGCTTGTCGCGCTGCTCGGCGCCCGGCGGCGGCGGGTCGGCGATGCCTTGCGGATTGGTGTTCCCCGCCGCCAGCGCAAAGTTGGCTGCGGCCGATTGGCTACCTGATATTCGGCTGGCCGAAGAGGTGTACTGATACACCGTGTCCGTTCCGCTGTCGACGATCCAGATGTTGCTGACGTTGGCCGGATCAATCGTCAGGCCCGTCGGCGCGGCGTTCGCCGCG
>CAZFLF010000760.1:0-4163 GCA_964519825.1 uncultured Pirellulaceae bacterium
TCCACTGCGCGGGACTACGCCGAGCGCGTGTTTGCGACTGCGAACGGCGACTTGGCAAAACTTATCTCGGCACTGGCATCGTATGACGTCGCAACGGCCTCGCAGGCGGCGCACCTGTATCGCAATTCTGGTGGGGCGTTAGACTCCGACGAATTCACTCGCGCTTTGAACGGCGCGGCGCCAGCGGTGCAAGCTGGCTTTCGCTCCTATTTAGCAGCATGGCGCGATACCGAATTGGCCCAAGCGCAACCCTAACGAAGTGCGTACACATCACTCGGGAGCTACTTTTGTGATCGCAGCCATTCGCGCTTGGAGCCAGGTTCTGAGTTGCCTGATCGCACTTATCGGGATAGCGGCGAATTGTTGTGGAGCGGGAGCTGCTGAATCGGAAACGTCAGCTCAGGCAGCACACAGGCACAACCGTATCGCTGAGAGGCGACAACGTGTGCATGTCCTCTGTCACCGCGGAGCATCGGAGTTCGCTCACGAGAATACGCTCGAAGCGTATCGCGCGACATTCGAGCTTGGGGCCGACGGAAATGAAATCGATATCCGAATCACGAAAGACGGTGTGCTCGTCTGCTTCCATGACGACATGCTGGACCAGTTGTTGGAAGGTTACGGCGACGTAAGCGAGTACACCTGGGACGAGTTGCAGCGGTTTACTTTCCGCGCTCCCGGGAGATTCGGCGACCAATGCCGGATTCCGACGCTCGTCGAAGTCTTCGAGCTACATCGCGAGAATGCGGGGTTGATGCACCTCGACATCAAGCGGCCGAATCTAGACAAGGCAATCGCCGACTTGCTGGACCGGATGGACCTGTGGGACCACGTTGCGCATTGCAATCTCGACAATGGTGGAGTGATCTTGCAAAACCCTCATCTGCGCCTCTGTCGGTACAAAGCTGGTTTGTATCTTGACCGCAGTGAAGTCTTCCCGGACGCCATCGCTGCTGCAATCCAGAAGCCGGGCGACGGACTGATTGTCGACGACCCGCGCGGAGCAATCGTGGCTCTGGGGCGCAAGCTCGGCGGCGTCTCTAAACAACCGGTTGCACCCCGCCGCGTCCTGATAGGGCGAGACGAGTCGGTCCCGGTGAGCGAGGCGGAACTGTTGGCCAAGCTCCGCGACAACCAAGATTGGGACCGCATTGCCGAGACGACGGAAGAACGGTCGGTGTCTGGCCAGCGAATTCGCGCCCGCGCGATAGCGGCCGACGAAGCGCGGCGGGTTCGTTCCCCGTCGGCGGCGGTTTTCGCGGCGTTGGAGGATCTTGTCCGCCGCCGCAGCTTGCACAAAGAGTGGCAGTACCACGGTCTCGACGGGGCGATGGCGCTCCGATCGCTCATCCTCTTACGGGCGCCAAATGCCACGGAGACGGCACGTTTCGCCATTTGGCGCGACGATCCAGCGCTCACACCCGTTGTTGACCCACGCTACAAGAACCCGCGGGCTTGGACCGATTTTCGGGTCAAGATGGTCGCATTCCCAGCGCTGGCACAACATCCTGGTGCGGCCACGGAAAAGCTCTGCCGCGATTACCTGGCGCTCACCGACGACGAGGCACAACAGTTTGGTCCACCGCAATTCGAAGAGGCTGCTCGGGCTCTATTGTCTGTCAGCCCCCAGACCGAAACGGCGTTAGAACTGCTGCGTCACCGATTGCAAGTTGTCCGCGGCCGAGCGATTCTCGACTGTCTTTCGCGCGGCGAACAAGCCTGGTCTCGCGCGGCCCTGGCCTCCGCTGCAAAACACGCACTGGACTATCTCGAGCATGATTGACCGACCGCTAATCGAATTTCACGACTTGGCGCCAGTTTTCATAAATGATCCGCTCGATGGCCTCCAGCGGAAATCGAGGCAAGTTCGTACCGTTCACGACGGCATTCACGCTTCGTAATCCCGCGATCACTTGTTCCGGAGTCGCGGACGGAAAATCCGAACCGAACACCAATTTGTGCTCCACCCCGTACTCGAATGCCGTCATCATGGCTTGATAGAACCGCAATGGCCGGTAATGCAGTGCTGACACATTGGCGTACAAATGCGGATGCTTACGGATCAGCACGATGCATTCTGTTTCCCACGGATGACCGAGATGCGAAATAATCATGCGCAGTTCCGGACACGCGATCGCGATGTCCTCGAGCAGAATCGGATTGGCATACTTTAATGGTCCTGGGCGAACAAACGACGTTCCTTGGTGGATGTTGATGGGGATCTCAAGTTTCTCGGCTTGCTTGAACAACGGTAAATGCTTGGGATCCTGCGGATTCCAGTTCTGATAGATCGGCGCCACCTTCAGCCCTCGCAAGCCATAATCGCGGATGTAATGCACAAGTTGATCGATGCACGCAGGGTCGTTGGGGTCGACTGAACACCAACCCACGTAGCGGTCCGGGTGTGCTTGGACGAAGTCGCGGATAATTTCCTGCGGGACATCGATTCCGCAGAACGGGGCTTTCAGCCCGAGGACCACCACCTTGTCGCAGCCTTGGGTGGCGGCCAGCAAGGTCGCCGGCGTCGAATCGAAGGCGTTCTTGGCTGGTTCGGAGTTGTTGGCGAAGTAGACATCCTGCGTCATGCGCATCTTGGCCTTCTTCGCGTTCAGACCAAATTCCACGAACTCGTCGGAGAGATGATCGGGATACCAACACAGGTTGGTGTGTAAGTCGACGAGCATGATGATTACCGCTTCGCTTCGCGAATGAGATGTCCCAATTCCGGCACGATGATTTTCTCCATCGCGAGCTGCACTGCCGCGCGCGATCCGGGCATAGTCAACAGTATTTTGCGTCCCATTAACCCGCCGGTCGCTCGGCTGAGCATCGCGGCCGCGCCAATCTCCGCGTAACTCAGCATCCGAAAGAGCTCGCCGTATCCAGGCAGCGGCTTGTCTAACAAGCTCGTTACCGTTTCGAACGTGAAATCGCGGCTGGTGATACCCGTTCCACCGGTCATTAGCACCGCATCGATGTCGTCACGTTCGCGTAACGATTCCAGCAACGGTCGCATTCGTGCCGGTTCATCGGGGATAATCTCTCGCAACGCGACGAGATGCCCGGCAGCCTGCAATCGGCTGATCACCTCTTGCCCGCCGGTGTCGGTCTCGAGGGTCCGTGTATCACTGACAGTGATTACGGCGCACCGCACCATCGTCGGCGCGTTCGCTTTGTGTTCCTGCGGCGTGGTACTTGGCATCATTGACCTTCCTCCGGGGACCAATATGTACTCCGTCGATAGCTGGAACAATCGCCCAGTGGTCGCGTCTCTCCGAGACGCGCACCCTCGCCGCTTGTGAGACCCAACTTGAACGCTAGGGCACGAGTCTCGGAGAGACTCGGCCACGATCCAACGCTTGCCCTCGCGCGGAACTGGATGGTATGGTTTAGTTCAATATCCCGCCTCACGCCGCGCTGGTCCGCGTGGTCCCTCGATCGTTTTCCGGAGATTTTTCCATGAATTGTCCAAGTCCGTGGCGCGTATTGCTCATGAGCACCTTGCTACTCATCGTGGTCAGCCAATTGTGGAGCGCCCCGGCGAAGAATTCACTAGACGTTGCCGCATGGCCGCAATGGCGCGGACCCAATCGTAACGGTCTTTCGGCCGAAAAGGGGCTGAACAACGATTGGAAAGCCAAGCCTCCGCAGTTGCTTTGGACAAGCGAAGGAACTGGCCGCGGCTATGCCAGCGTATCGGTCAGTCACGGCCAAATCTTCACCATCGGAAAGTTTCCGGAAGGAGAGGCCGTGGTAGCGCTCGACAGTGCCGACGGACGCGTGTTGTGGAAGGGTCCACTTACGGACAAAGCGCCGCGAAATGGAGGATATGAAGGCCCCCGCTGTACTCCATCCGTCGACGGCGATCGTCTCTATGCGATTAGTTCGGATGGTAAGATCGCTTGTCTGTCTCGTGAGAATGGTTCGGTGATTTGGAGTCGCGACTTCGTCAAAGATTGGGGTGGTCGGATGCACTCAGTCTGGGGATTCTCCGAATCGCCCCTTGTGGACGGTAATCTGGTGTTGTGCACGCCGGGCGGTCCGGAATCGATGATCGTCGCGCTCGACAAAATGACCGGCCAGGAAGTTTGGAAATCAGCGGTACCGCCTTTTGGTGACAAGGGAAAGGACGGTGCGGCGTACTCGTCGATCGTGGTGTCCAA